>NZ_QFDQ01000006.1 GCF_003270085.1 Streptomyces triticisoli
GGCGCGTGGCCCGCGCACGCCCGCGCCGGCAACCTGGCGCTCGCGCGGATGCTGCGCCGCCGCACCGGGCTGCGCCTGCGCGACCTCGGTCCCTTGCGCGCCGCCCGCCGCGAGCCCCTGCTCGCCCTCGGCCTCACCGACCGGCGCAGCGGCTATCCGCTCCAGATGGTCGTCCGCGCGGCCGACGCCGGCTGGCGGATCGCCGAGCACGACGTGCCGTACCTGCCGCGCGCCGGAGCCTCGAAGGTGACGGGCACCTGGCGCGGCACCTGGCAGACCGTGCAGGACATGAGCCGCGTGCTGCGTGAGCCCCCCGCGCACGGGGGAGGAACCGTCCGTTGACCGCGCTCCTCGTCATCGCCAAGGAGCCGCGGCCGGGCCGGGTCAAGACCCGGCTCACCCCGCCGTTCACGCCCGGTCAGGCGGCGGAGCTGGCCGAGGCGGCCCTCGCGGACACCCTGCACGCCGTGGCGGCCACGCCCGCCTCCCGGCGCGTCCTCGTCCTCGACGGCACCCCCGGCCCCTGGCTGCCGCCCGGCTTCGACGTCGTACCGCAGTGCGCGGGCGGGCTGGACGAGCGGCTGGCGGACGCCTTCGCGCGCTGCGACGGCCCGGCCCTGCTCATCGGCATGGACACCCCGCAGGTGACGCCGGAACTGCTCACCGTGGACTTCGCCGACTGCGACGCCCACTTCGGCCCGGCCGAGGACGGCGGCTTCTGGGCCCTCGGCCTGGCGCGTCCCGATCCCGACCTGCTGCGGGGCGTGCCCATGTCGACCCCGGTGACGGGAGCGCTCCAACGGGACCGGCTCCTCACCGCCGGCCTGCGGGTGCGCGACCTGCCGTCCCTGCGCGACGTCGACACCGCCGCCGACGCCCACGCCGTCGCCGCCCTGGCTCCGCACGGCCGCTTCGCGGCCCGGCTGGCCCGGTGCACGGCGGTCGCGGGGCCGGATGCGTGGCCGGTCACGGGGGCCGGCTCGCCGCCGGCCACAGAGCCGGGCCCCGGGCCGCACCTCCCACCGGCCAGCCGGCCGGACTCCCCACCGGACCCGCGACGGGACTCCCCACCGGACTCCCCGCAGGGCTCCCCGCAGGGCTCGTCACCGGACCCGCGACAGGACTCCCCGCCGGACTCCCCGCCGGGCTCGTCACCGGACCCGCGCCAGGACTCCCCCCCGGACTCCCCGCAGGGCTCCTCGCCGGACCCGCGACAGGACTCCCCACCGGACTCCCCGCAGGGCTCCCCGCAGGGCTCGTCACCGGACCCGCGACAGGACTCCCCACCGGACTCCCCGCAGGGCTCGTCACCGGACCCGCGACAGGACTCCCCACCGGACTCCCCGCAGGACTCCCCGCAGGGCTCGTCACCCACACCCCGATGAGCACCCCACCCACCACCGCCCTCGCCTGGGCGGCCGCCGACCCCTACGCCGCCGCCCTGCGCGCCGGCCGCGGCCCGCTGTTCCTGCGCCGCGCCGACGGCTGGCTGCTGCCGCTGGAGGTGGAACGCTGGTGCGCCCGGGCCGACGCGGTCGACCGGGACGTGCTGGACCGCTGCGAGGGAACCGTGCTGGACGTGGGGTGCGGGCCCGGGCGACTGGTGGCGGAACTCGCCGCCCGGGGCCGGACCGTCCTCGGCGTCGACGTCAGCGAGGCCGCCGTGGACCACACCGTGCGACTCGGGGGTCGGGCGCTGCGGCGCTCGGTCTTCGAGCCGCTGCCCGGCGAGGGGCACTGGGGCACCGTCCTGCTCATGGACGGCAACGTCGGCATCGGCGGTGACCCGCGTGCGCTCCTGGACCGGGTGGCCGGGCTCCTGCGCCCCGGCGGCCTGCTGATCGCCGAGACCGTCCCGGTGGACGTCGACGAACGCGCCCAGGTGCAGGTCGTCGACCTCACCGACGCCGGTGGAACCGACGCGCTCTTCCCCTGGGCACGGCTCGGCACGCGGGCGCTGCTCCGGTACGCCCAGGGCTGGGAGCGGGCCGGTCAGTGGACGACCGGCGGACGGTGCTTCGCCGCCCTGCGCAGCCGCAGCAGCCGCAGCGCCAGCAGCAGCGCCGAGCCGCCGAAGAGGACGGCGGTGATCAGCAGCCAGCGGGCGAGGAACACGTCCGCCGGCAGCCCGGTGCCGAACCGGTAGCGCCGCTCCACCATGCCGCTGATCAGCGGGAACCACACGAGAAGGAGCAGCCCGGAGAGGGCCGCCGGTACGCGCACGTACGGCACCCTCCCCCACTGCCTTGAGGGCGTGGGCGGTGCCCCCACCCGACGCCGGACCGCGCCGAGCCCCCGTACGGCCGCCCGGTCCGCGATCGCGTACAGGGGCAGCAGCACGAGGTCGTGCAACAGCGCCACCCCCACGAACCACAGCGCCACGCCGAGCCAGTCGTCCGCGAGCAGCCGCACACCCGCGTAGGCGGCGAGCGCGAAGGAGCAGGCGAGCAGCAGGAGCTGCAGGGGACTGCCGATCGGAACGCGCGGAAGCAGCCGAAGCATCACAGGTCTCCGAACGTCATCCGGGCCACCCACTTGGTGTTGAGCACACCGGGCGCGGCGGGCACGATGATCCGCGCCGGGTGGCCGTGGTCGGGGGACAGTTCCTCGCCGTTGACGTACAGGGCGAGCAGGGAACGCGGGTCGGCCACCTGGTTGGCGCGCAGGGCGGCTTTCCGGAAGGCGCCGCTCCGCTGGAGGGACTCGACGAACACGTCCGGCGGGTCGTCGTCGTACCCGACGAGCGCCGCGAGGTCGCGCAGCCGCACCCCGCGCCACCACTGGTCCGACGTCGACCAGCCCTCCACGCAGGCGATGGGCAGGGCCGCGCTGTACAGGGGGAGCCGGAGCAACTCGTCCCGGCGGAGGCGGACGGTGCCCGTGCGTCCCGTGACGACGAGCCGCCACGCGTCCTCGCCCGTCTCCGCCGCGTCGATCCCGGCGTACGCGGCGGTCTTGTTGATCTGGAAGCCGTTCGGGCCACTGCCGGGATCGCCGCCGCCGTGCGGTGCGAGGAGGGCGGTGCGCCGCAGCGGACCGTCGAAGTTCTGCCCCACCGTGGTGGCGAGCAGCAGCAGCGAGCCGCCTCCGACGAACCACAGGGCACCCCGCCGGGAGACGGTCGGCTCGGCGGGGCGCGGAGACACCAGGTCGCTCCTCTCCTCCCGCAGGTGCCGCAGATTGCGCAGCGCCGCGGGCAGCCTCAGCAGCACATGGACGGCGAACGCGGCGAAGAACACCCACGCTCCGTAGAAGTGCAACGGGTAGAAGGAGCCGGGGAAGACGTAGTCGAGCTGGACGTTGAGCACGCCGGTCACGAACTGGAACAGTGCGCCGCCCACCAGGAGCAGCAGCGAGATCCGTTCCAGGGCGTGCGCGAGCGAGCGGGCCGGCGGCAGCGCGAACAGCCTCGGCACCACGGACCACAGCTTGGCGAGCAGCACGGGGATCAGGGTGATGCCGAGGGTGACGTGGACGCCCTGGTTGAGCCGGTACAGCCAGTGCGGGTCCGTCGGCCAGGCGAAGAGGTAGAAGCCGAGGATCCCCTTGCCCGGTGTCTTGTCGTTCACCGGCGACAAATCGGGGTTGTAGGCGGCGTACGAGACCAGGCCCGTCACGAACAGCACGGTGATGCCGACGAGCAGGACGAGGCCCAGCACCGAGGTGAACCAGGGGCCGCGCAGGGGACTGCGCCAGAAGCCGGGCGAGGAGGGAAGCCGCGGGGCGTCGAGGTCGCGCATGTTCCGACGGTAGGCCGGAACCACCCCGCGAAAGGGTGCACGACCCATGACGAAACTCTGACATCGGGCCCGGACGGCGCTCCGTGACCGGCCGCGCGGCCTAGCGTTCCGGTGTGATCCGCACCCCGCCCTCCGCCGAGCCCGGCACCGCGCACTCCGGCGTGCCCCGTGGCCTGAGCCGTGACCTGTACGCAGCCGGGGCCGCCGTGCTGCTCGTGACGGCGGCCGTGCTGGTCGGCCGCCACATCCAGGGGACCAGCCGTACGCTGTTCGTCGACTGGCCCCCACTGCTGGCGTCCTGGGAACCCCACCTCGGCCCCGGCACTCCGGCGGCCGTCCTGGTGGCGATCGCCACCGTGGCGTACGGCCCCTCCCTCGCGGCCCGTCTCCCCTGGCGGGCCCTGGTCCCCCTGACGTGGGGCACGGCCATGGCGTGGACCTCCTCCCTCGCCCTGATCGACGGCTGGCACCGGGGCATCGCCGTCCGGCTCACCACCCCCCACGAGTACCTCCGGGCCATCGACCGTTTCCAGGACGTCCCGGCGGCACTACGGGGCTTCACCCGGCACATCCTGCTCGGCTCCCCCGACAACTGGCCCGCCCACGTCGCCGGCCACCCGCCCGCGGCCACGCTCACCTTCGTCCTGCTCGACCGGATCGGGCTGCGGGGCGGGGGCTGGGCCGGGATGTGGTGCATCGTCGTCGGGGCGACGGCCTGCGTGGCCGTGCTGGTCACGGTCCGCGCCCTGGCCGGCGAGACACTCGCGCGAGGGGCGGCGCCCTTCCTCGTCCTGGCCCCGGCCGCCGTGTGGATGGGCGCCTCGGCCGACGCGTACTTCGCGGCGGTGGCCGCGTGGGCGGTGGCGCTGCTCGCACTGGCGGTCACCCGACGGTCCCTGTGGTGGGCGGGGGCGTCCGGGCTGCTGTTCGGCCTGACCTGCTACCTGTCGTACGGCCTCACGCTCGTCGCGCTGATCGCGGCGGCGGTACTGGTGCTCGGCCGACACGGGATCCGAGGGCGCCCCGCCCTGCTGGTGCCCCTGCTCGCCGGACTGGCGGTGGTCCCGACGGCGTTCACGCTCGCCGGGTTCAGCTGGTGGGAGGCGTACCACCTGCTGGTCACGCGCTACTACCAGGGCGTGGGCGGCATCCGCCCCTACGGCTACTGGGTGTGGGCCAACCTCGCCTGCACGGTCCTCATCACGGGCCTGGCGACGGCGGCGGGCCTGCGGCGGACCGGTGCGGTGCTCGTCCGGCGCCGCGGCGACCCTCCCGACCGGACGGCCGAGGCCCGCCTCGCACTCCTCGTGGCCGCCGCCCTCCTCGCCCTGCTGGTCGCCGACCTGTCCGGCATGAGCAAGGCGGAGACGGAGCGCATCTGGCTGCCCTTCGCGCTGTGGCTGCTCCCGGCGTGCGCATTCCTCACCCTCCCCCGAGCTTCCGGCTCCGCTCCAGCAGGGGGGACCCCCATCCGCGCTTGGCTCACCGCGCAGGCGCTGCTCGCCCTGCTCCTCAACCATCTGCTGCTCACCGGGTGGTGAAAGCTGTGGTCGGATGCCTGGGCCGAGTTCGTGCCCTTCCTCTCCTTCGACGTCGAGATGCGCAAGGTGATCTGCTCGACGAACGCGATCGAGAGCGTCAACTTCCAGATCGCCTTCGAGGGCCGCCTGACCCCGAGCAACAACTAACCACTCAACAACCAGGACCAGCCGTTAAATTGACGCACCCGCTCGCCGTTCCCAGCCTCCTGAACTGCAAGTAGTCCGCTCGGAGATCGGAGATGCCTCGCTCACACAGGGGGTGAAGACCAGGCCGGGGCCGGACTGAGACGGCAGAGCCGAGCAGGCGTGGTCCGTTTCCTGGAAGCCCTGGAAGCCTGGGGCGCTGCGTCTTCTGAGTGGTACCGGAGCTTCGGGCACGGCCCACCACCCGAAGGTGACTGGACGTTCTTCGCCCGTGCCCCAACTGCCGCTCGAGTCTACGAATAGCCCTGGTGGGCACCGTGCCCCTTGCCTGCCCGACCGAGCGGCAACCGGAGGGGACACCGGGGAACAGCGGCGAGCGACCCAGGTACACGCAGGTCACCGTCACGCCAGGTCAGCGGCCGTCCGTATACGCGATCCTGCAACCTGGTGCTGTACAGCGGCGGAGTACAGCAATCGGTGTGACCACAGTCGGCGGCTCAGGCGTTGGGACGCTTTCCGTGGTTGGCCTTCTTCTTCTTACGTCCGCGTCGTTTATTACCTCGCTTGGACATGGTGGGTCTCCCTGATTCAGAACTTTCCACGCCTTCGTCAGTCTAAATTCGGTCCGTGGAGTCCGCATCGGCGGAGCGGGGCAGCTGGGCGCGGCGCCGACGACTGCAGGGCGATCAGCCGCAGAGGGTGCCTGATCGAACTCTTGAAGCGGTGGGTACCGACTCGGCGAACGAGCAGCCGCCTGCCTCGCACTTGTGCAGGAGTCAGACGCGGCGAGCGACCTGGGGCTGCTGTTCTGTGGGGCAGCTCCCCGCATTGCCGGCACGTGAGGCTCCTCAAGCGCATGCCGGTGCTCTCCGTCCGTGACAGAACCGAGTTCGGCTCACATCCCGCATGAAGCCCGACGGCGAGTACAGCTTTTCAGTGGCCAGGCATCATCGACGCAACCGACGAACGATGTCGCGTGCATGATCCGTTCCCAGGACGCTACTCGTCGGGCTTGCGCCGCCTCTTCCTCCGCATCCGCCGGCCTCCAGCCTTGCGCCCCTGCCCACGGGGCCGCCCGTACAGTGCATCAGCCGCCGTCTTGACGCCGAGGACGTCGCGCTGCGCGCGGAAGAGCTCGTCGACCGGCTCGGCGGGACGGGCTGGACCACCTGCCGGGCACCGGGTCGTACTCTTCGCGGCCGATGTGTCCTTCGTCTCGGTGGTGGGGTTTCGGCCGGTCCGCCGTTGCCCCGTCCGTTGACCACGGTGGCGGCGGCGTTTGGCTCATCGACGGAGGTCATGGCCCTGCGGCCCGAAGTGCTCGACAGGAACACCGCGTCCGCGCGAAGCAATATCTGTGTTCGCGAAGTGAGAAATAGGCACGGAGCGCGGCGAGTATTCCTCAACCGACAGGCGGAGTGGAATTATCGACCACGCAAGGCCGATCGCGCCGTGCTACTGTCGATCTCAGTTGCAGGTGTGGTTGCCAGAAGGTTCGTTTTCCGACGGGGTAATCAGCACGGCGACGCGGAATCCGCACAGGGTGGATTCCGAGCACCGTTTCCGAAGGAGAAATGACATGGCTACTGGCACCGTGAAGTGGTTCAACGCGGAAAAGGGTTTCGGCTTCATCGAGCAGGACGGCGGCGGCGCCGACGTCTTCGCCCACTACTCGAACATCGCCACCCAGGGCTTCCGTGAGCTGCTGGAAGGCCAGAAGGTGTCGTTCGACATCGCGCAGGGCCAGAAGGGCCCGACGGCCGAGAACATCGTTCCCGCCTGACACCAGCACTGACGCATACTTCGCAGCTGGGGCCCGCACCTTGGGGTGCGGGCCCCGGCTCGCGTCATTTTCAGGGCGATTCGGCTCTGTCATTTCCGGCTCGTTCTCGCGATTCTCCGCGCCATTCATTTTGCTGCGGGAATTCCTTGATACGCGCCCGCATCGAGGAAGGTTCCGCATGAACCGCGCACGCACTGCACGCACAACCCGTACATACGACCGCTCCGGCGCTCCGCGCCGCTCCCGGGGCGGCGGACGCCCGCAGACCGCGCCCAGGGGCGAGTTCGCGCTGCCGCGGACGGTCACGCCCGCGTTGCCCGCGGTCGAGTCGTTCGCCGAGCTCACCATGCCGGCGCGGTTGCTGGCCGCGCTCGGCCGAGAAGGCGTGACCGTACCGTTCCCGATCCAGGCGGCGACCCTGCCCAACTCCCTGGCCGGCCGTGACGTACTCGGCCGTGGCCGCACCGGTTCGGGCAAGACCCTCGCCTTCGGCCTCGCGGTGCTGGCCCGTACGGCGGGCCGACGCGCCGAGCCCCGGCAGCCGCTGGCCCTCGTCCTGGTCCCCACCCGCGAGCTCGCCCAGCAGGTCACCGACGCGCTCACGCCGTACGCCCGCTCCGTAGGGCTGCGGTCGGTCGCTGTGGTCGGCGGGATGTCGATCGGCAGACAGGCCGGTGCGCTGCGTGCAGGGGCGGAGGTCGTCGTCGCCACGCCGGGGCGGCTCAAGGACCTCATCGACCGCGGCGACTGCCGACTGGACGACGTCGCCGTCACCGTCCTGGACGAGGCCGACCAGATGACCGACATGGGCTTCCTGCCCCAGGTCACCGCCCTGCTCGATCAGGTGCGTCCCGAGGGGCAGCGCATGCTCTTCTCGGCCACCCTGGACCGCAACGTCGACCTGCTGGTCCGCCGCTACCTGACCGACCCGGTGGTCCACTCCGTCGACCCTCCGGCGGGTGCCGTCACCACGATGGAGCACCACGTGCTCCACGTGCACGACGCGGACAAGCACCGGACGACCACCGAGATCGCGGCACGGGACGGTCGAGTGATCATGTTCCTGGACACCAAGCACGCGGTGGACCGGCTGACCAGGGACCTGCTGCACAGCGGCGTCCGCGCCGCCGCCCTGCACGGCGGCAAGTCCCAGCCGCAGCGCACCCGAACCCTCACCCAGTTCAAGAACGGCCATGTGACGGTACTGGTGGCGACCAACGTCGCGGCGCGCGGAATCCACGTCGACAACCTCGACCTGGTCGTCAACGTGGATCCGCCCAGCGACCACAAGGACTACCTGCACCGCGGCGGCCGTACGGCACGCGCCGGCGAGTCCGGCAGCGTCATCACCCTGGTGACCCCCGGCCAGCGCCGCGCCATGAGCCGACTGATGGCTTCGGCCGGCATCACCCCGCGGATCACCCCGGTACGTTCGGGCGATACGGAGCTGGGTCGCATCACAGGTGCCCAGGATCCTCCCGGTGTCCCGGTCGTCATCACCGCGCCGATCGCGGAACGTCCCCGCCGCGCGTCCTCCTCGCCCCGCGGCCGCCGGGGCCGCACCGGTCAGGGCCGGCCCGTCGGCGAAGCGCCGCGCCGCAGGGCACAGCGGCAGCCCGCCGTCGCCCCGGCTGCCTGAAGCCACTGTGATCGCAGAGCCCACCCCTTCCCGTAGGAGGCACTTTTGACAACGGCTCGGATGCAGCACCAAGCGGCGGACCCCGCCCCCATGCCCGTGGTCGACGACATGGCAGCCTCCGGACCGCTGGTCCGCGACGACATGACCGTCGAGGTGGCCCTGTCCGTCATGGCGGGGGCGGGTGTCGAGTACCTGATCCTTTGCGACGAGGACGACCAGTGCACGGGCCTGATCACCCGGACCCGGCTCGCCGTTCTCCGCGACAGTCCCACGTACACGGACCGGATCCGTCTACGGGACGTCCTCGACGGATCGCTCACCTCGCCCGACGCTCGACCCGGCGCCGCCGGGAGCACGGCCGGGCCCGGGGCGTCCTCGTCCTCTCCCCGTCGCTCCGCCGCCCCTGACCCGGTCAGCCCGTTCTCCTTCTCCCCGTGAGGCATCATGCGCTGTGTCATCGCCCGGTACCCGTTCGAGCTGACCAAGACCGGAGTGCTGGCCTCGATGAAGGGCGTCACGCCCGAGCTCGTCACGGGTGAGTCCGTGACCATCGGCCGCCGCCGCTACCCCGTCAAGCAGGTGGGCCAGGTCATCACCCGACAGGACCGCCGCGACTTCACCAGCGGCGAGGTCATCCGGGCCATGGTCCGCCTCGGCTTCACCTGCCACGGCCACCCCGAGGCCACGCCCGTGCGTGTCTCCACTCCGCTCCGAACCGCGTCGGCACTGCTCGGCGGCACCGCGCCTCCGGAGGAATGAGCTCGGGCGGAGTGCCGCCATCAGGATCCCGGTGAGGGCCCTGCCGACGCGCGTCGGCAGGGCCCTCACCGTCGTCTCGTCGTCCGTTCTCCGCCCGTCGCGGGGGTCCCGGGGCTGCCCTGCGGGATCCGGGCGAGAGGAAAGCGCAGGTGTCAGGGTGGAGCGCCGCGGCCGGGCCGGCCCTCTCGTGGGCCGTGGGTGAGGACGTCGGACAACGGGCCGAGACGGACCGCGTCCTTCAGGACCTCCGGCACACGCTTCCCGCACATGGCGTCGGGAGCCGGTCGGCCGGTGACGACCGGGCCGCCGGCCACGACGACCTGTGTCACCCGTGGTTGCAGGACACAGACTGCCTGCTCCCCCAGAGGGCTGAAATCTACTTTTGCCGGAGTAGACATTGGCGTCCGGCGCAGTTAGTCTTTTTCTCGTCAACACGGTCAAGCGAAACCCGCAGACACGAACTGACGGGTTGCAGTACATGAAGTTCGCAGGTCAGCGCGGCTCTGGAGTCCCGAAGCCAAGGTGTTCGCAGAACGGTGACGGGGCTGAGAACCGCACTGGGCGGCCCGCAGATCGAGGGGCTGCCAACAGCACCACCGAGCAGTACCGCAGTACCAGTCACCAAGTGGTTCGAGGAAGGACGGAGGAGCAGACGCCATCAGGATCGCCCGGACCGAGAAGAACTCGGCCCGGGTACCGCAAGACCCCGGATTGGATGGTGGTCCCCGGTCACGCAGCCGCGATCCCCGCACCCCCCTTCCGCAGGGCCGGGTAGCGGAAACAGAAGGTCGGCACAGCATTAGGGCCGACAGATGGTGTTCAATTTCCTTCGGGGCCCTGGTGCCGTACGGCACCAGGGCCCCCCGATGTGTTGCACAAGCGGTACAAGAGGTGACATGACAACAGATACCCCTCTCGGCGATCGTCTGGACGACGACGACTACCCCGCATACACGATGGGCCGAGCCGCCGAGATGCTCGGCACCACCCCGGCTTTCCTCCGGGCCATCGGTGAGGCTCGTCTGATCACTCCGCTGCGGTCGGAGGGCGGACACCGCCGGTATTCCCGCTACCAGCTGCGGATCGCCGCGCGCGCCCGCGAGCTCGTCGACAGGGGCACGCCGATCGAGGCCGCTTGCCGCATCATCATCCTCGAGGACCAGCTCGAGGAAGCTCAGCGCATCAACGCCGAGTACCGCCGCCGTGCCGCGAACGAAGCGCCCGACAGTTCCAGTCGCGACTCCAGCTGATCACGTGGGCGCGGGCCGGTCGGCTCGAACGCACACGGCGCCATGCCCGCCGTCACCGCCGTCCCCCTGGCCACCCTCGTCCTCGCCCGGGTCGAAGGCCACCTGCACACCGGCCCGTGGACGCCGCAGTGGGCCGGCGCCGGACATGCCTCAAGGCACGCGTACGCCCCTGGATCCGGCACTCCACGACGGCGCGCCCCAGCCATGCCCATGAGAGCGGACAACAGCGGTCACCAACGGTGCGACCCGCCCGCACGGAGATACCTGAACGCCCGCGTCGGTAAGGGCACCGCCGGGGAGTGCGGCACCGGCGGCACCGGCGGCACGACACGACGGCACACATCGTCACCTCGTGCCCCGGCCAGTGACAACGGTCCCTGATACGACCCGCGACCGTGGCGGGACCCGGCGTCGGCGCAGGCTCCTCGGGCGTCGGTGGGTGCTGTGGTCCACGGCCGTGCGTAGTAGGCGGCGAGATCGGCGTGGCCAGGCTCACCCGTGCGGGAACCACGGGCCGTGTCAAGGTCCTGGGCCGGGCGATCGCCCGGCCCAGGAGTGTGGCGATCACGGAGCGTGCGGCACTTCAGATCGGTTCCGGCTGCGGTTCCAGTCGTGGCGCCGGCGCGGCCCTCGGCTCCCACGCCGCGGTGGTCCGTACGTAGCCGTAGACCACTGAGGTCATCGCCAGCATGAGCAGTGGTCCGGACACCCACGGATGCTCGGCCATCGTCAACGGCAGGAAGCGGTAGGACACCAGCAGCGCGGCGAAGACCGTTGCTCCGTAAGCGACCAGCCGGATCCCTGATCGGTCCCAGCCGCGGTCGTACGACCGCAGAGCCGCCTCGATCGTGAGCGTGAACACCACGCCGGAAATGAGATCCACGCCGTAGTGGTAGCCGAACCCCAGCGTTGCGGCGAGCGTGGCGATCAGCCAGAACGTGCCTGCGTACCGCAGAACGCGTGGGCCCTTCCGGGAATGGATGAAGATCGCGACGGCCCACGCCGTGTGCAGGCTGGGCATGCAGTTCCGCGGGGTGATCCCGTCGAACGGCATGGGGTGCGGGGTGCTGACCGGCGGTGGCGTCTGTGGCCACAGGTCGGCCACCGCCCAGTGCCCGCTGGCCGGAAGGTCCGGCGCCCACAGGCTGATCGGCGCCCAGTACTCGGTGCCGGTGCCGTAGGCGAAGATCGGCCCGACCACCGGGAAGATCATGTAGAAGGCCGGTCCGACAAGGCCGATCACCAGGAAGGTGCGCACCAGGTGATGGCCCGGGAAGCGGCGCTCGACCGCCACGCCGCGCAGTTGGTACAGCGCGACGACGACCGCGGCCACCGCGAGCTGACCGTAGACGGTGTCGAGGAAATTGAAGCCGATGGGGCCGGTGGCCGTGACGACCCGGCCTACCAGCCACGACGGATCGCCCAGCGCGTGATCGGCTGTTGCCACGTACTGGTCGAGCACCGCCGGGCGGGTCTTCGAGGTGATGAGCAGCCATGTGTCGCCGGTCTTGCGGCCGGCCATCAGCAGCAGGCCCAGCCCGACGCCCTTCAGCAGCAGGACACGTTCCCGGCCGGTGCGGCGGGTGACAGCGATGACCGCGCAGCCCAGGATCACCCACAACGCGCCGTTGCCGAAGGGGTGGCCGCCGGTCGTCTCGGCGTCCACCGCCCACCGGACCAGCAAGAAGGCGATATCGATACCGATCGCCGCACCCGCCGCGATGAACCGTTGCCGCCAGGTGAGGACCACCATCGTCAACGCCATGGCGGCGTACAGCAGGCCGCCCGACTTGGGGGCGAACACCACCTCTCGCACCTGGTTGGTGATCGGCCCCGGCAGACCGTGACGACGCGCGGCGAACTCCAACGCGATGAGGAATCCGAGGGCCGCGACACCCACCACGGCCCAGAGGATCGCCCGTGGTCGGCACCTCGCGGAGAACACGGTTCTTCGGTTTATTCGCGAGAAGTCCCGCGGTGGTATGTATCTCAATTCTTGGCCGCTTTGTTAGGTTTTGGTCATGTCAGGGCGGGTTCCGCTCGTCATCTTCCGGCCGGAACCGTTTTTCCCTCGCGAAGAGCTGCCCGCCGAAGCAAGACGGAAAGACCACAGCCCGGGTTGCGGCGGGTCCGTCGCGTGCGGCGCCCGTGGAAACCCGCGGTGCGACAGCGGTGACGGTGATGTCAGGGGGTTCGTTCGGCGGACGTACGAGGATCACTACGGACCGGCAGGGGCACGAGGCCGTCGTGTGAAGGAGCACCGGCCTCGTGGCGCCCGCTGCAGGGGCAGGCCCGGTCGAGGTGTGCGCAGGGGCGGAGCGGTCGCTCCGCCCGCGATCCCGATGCATCCCCCAAAGCCCCGAGACACCTCGTCCCCCTCGGTCCGCCCCTTTACGCCACCCGTGCTCTTGGTGTGCCCCGCAGAGCGGGCAGCCACAGTCAACAGCGGTGCCCAGGCCCCCCACGGGGAGGGAAGCACAGCGGATCTGCGCAGGTCAATAGCCATGTGGGCGCACAAGCGCCGTCGTTTCGTACCAGAGGGCTCCTCGGTCGCCTTCTTGGCGGCCTCAACGCAAACCTTGCGGACGACTGCCCGGCGCGTACCAAGGTGTCCTCGAGGGCGGCTCCGGACCGCAACTCCCGGTGGAGGAACGCGGGAAGAATCGCAGTCCGGGTTCCGGCCCCGGACTTGGTGTCGCCCTGGAGGCGCCGCCCGTTCATGCGCTCCGACGAGCGGCGTGAGCAGGGCAGCGAGCGGATGGCGGGGTTGTCGACGGCCGCGCGGGCAGGGGCAGCACGGCATCCGACCGTGCCACGGGACGTCCGGCACGCACCCTCGTGCGCGGGAAGTGAGGGGCCGGTTCCGTCGGCCGAGGCCGAGCACGACGACGTGCCCGGGCCGGGTGATCGGGCCGACGGGCGGACGGGGGAACGGCGTCGTGGGTGTCGTCCCGCCGGCTGCGGTGCACCTGGCGGGGCCGGGCGTTCCGGGTGTTTCCGTCCACAGAGGTGGGTGACGGAGCTCTCGGCCCAGGGATCCCGAGATGGGTGAGGGCCTTCTGGCCCGGTGTGGATCGTCGCATCCGCACCGGCGACCGGAAAGGCCCTCGTGCCGCACCGCTGACCGGGATCCGGGGGCGCCAACCCCTGTGTGGCGCCCCCCGGCCGGGCGGCGCTACTACAGCCGCTTCTCGTAGGACTTGTCCTTGTCGGAGTCGTAGACCAGCTTGCTGTCGGCGTCGTAGCCCTTGATGCGCGGAGCCACGGTGACCTGCTGGGACAGGACGCCGGAGGCGACGAACCAGCCGTGGTCCAGGGCGGCCTGGCGGGTGACGCCGCCGTAGGTGACGGTCACCCGGGCCACCGACGGCTTGACGGTGCCGATGACACCCCATCGGAACGGCAGCTTCCAGTTGCCGTGGTCGAGGACCGACTGCCGGTGGAGCTTGCCGCCGTTGCTGTCGGCCGTCACGGGGCCGGCGTCCGGCGTGTCGTCGGCGCCCACGCTGGTGTTGAGACCGCTGGCCTCACCGTTCTTCACGTTGCAGATCAGCCGGGTCTGCTTCGGTTGCTCCTTCACCGCGACGACGTACATGCCATCGCCGGGCGCGTTGGAGTCGCCGGTGCTGTGCATCGCCAGGATGATCCGGTACTCCTGCGCCGCACCCAGGTCCGCGCGGAAGCCGGACGGGCTGCGTGGGATCGACTGGTTGTACGCGAGGCACTTCTCCAGCCCGTCGACGGCCTGCTCGAAGGTGATCCCGTCGAGGAGCTGGTCCTCCGTGGCCGGTCGCGCGGGCCCCGACGGCGCTGCGGACGGCGTCGGGGCCGGCGCCGCCGGCGTCCGCGGCGGGGCGCCG
>NZ_QFDQ01000060.1 GCF_003270085.1 Streptomyces triticisoli
GTAGGAGTTGGCCAGGTTGTTGCGGGCTCCGAGGGTGTCGGGGTGGTCGGGGCCGAGGAGCCGTTCGCGGCCGGCCAGCACCCGCTCACATAGGTCGAGGGCTTCCTGGACTCGTCCGGCACTGCGGTAGGAGTTGGCCAGGTTGTTGCGGGCTCCGAGGGTGTCGGGGTGGTCGGGGCCGTGACTGTCGGTGCTGTGCTGAACAAGAGCCTGGTTGTATTCGACCGCCTGTTCATACAGGCCCGCTGCGTACAGGCTCTGGCTGACTCGGTACACACACCCATGTGTGGTGGGCTGCCACAGCAGCGGGTAGGTGTGCTGGTCCAACAGCATGGTGTTCGCACGCAGGGCCGCGGACAGATCCCGGTCGTGGTGGTCGAGGTCGGGCCACAGGCTGAGGACCGCATCACCGGCGGTGCGGGCGATCACAGGGAGTGCTTGGGGTTGGATCGTCTCGCGTATGGCCCGTGCTGTCAGGGCGTGGATGCGGATCGGCGTCTGGGCGCTGTCCTGCGCGATGAGTGCGTAGGTGCGCAGGCAGTCCAGCGCAGAGTGGATGTCCTGCTCGGTGACGGCCGACTGTCGTCTGCGCAGCCAGCGGCGGCGGGGCGGGCGTGAGGTGCGCAGGTGGTGTCGCACCGGTGGCGTGGTCCACAGGTCTGCGGGATGGCCGAGCGGGTCCATCAGAGCAATGAGCTGGAGCAGCGGCCGGGCCAGTTGTGTGGTGTCGGCGGCTTGGATGGCATCGAGGGAGAGCAGCAGTGCGGTGGTGACGGGCCGGCCGTAGCCTTCGGTGTCCGCCTCCGGCGGGAGGAGATCGGCAAGTCTGCTGCCGGTGGCACGGAAGTGGGTGAGGTACGTGCCGGCGTCGCACCGCTTGTTGATCATGTAGGCGGCGGCGTGGCCGAGGGCGAGCGGCAGCAGGCCCAGCGCCTGGGACAGCTCACCTGCCATACCCTCCTCGAACAGCTGGGGGCATCCGGCGTCGGACAGGCGGCGGCGCAGGTAGGCCGTGGCCTCCGCCGGGGTGTACAGGTCAAGGTGGATCAGGCGGCGGCCCTGGCCGCTCAGCAGGGCGTCCCTGCGTCTGGTGGTGGCCAGGACACGGCCGTTGCGGGGGTTGCCGTCCGGCCACCATGCATCGACGGCCGCCGGGTCGGTGATGTCGTCGAGCACCACCAGCCAGCGTCGACCGGTCGCCGCCAGCCAGGTCAGGAACGCTCGCGCGGCGGCGGTGTCATCTCCACTGCCGCTGCCCGGAAGGCGCAATTGTTCGGCGGCCTCGGCGTAGCCGGTGATGATTTGGTCGGGCTCCGTGGCGCTGATCCATACGAGCAGGTCCAGACCGTCGTCCTGCCCGCGGTCCTGGTCGCGCAGCTCCCGTGCCAGTGCGGCAGCGAGCTGGCTCTTGCCGACCCCGCCGTCCCCTGAGAGGACCTGCGACAACACCGGCCCGCCCATCCTGGGCTCGTGACGGGCCCGGTGAAGCGCCGCCCGGACTGCCGTGCGCGGTTGGAATGCCGCCGCGAGCTTGGGCACATTGCCCACCCAAACCGGCCAGGACACCTCCGGCTCCCGCGCAGGCGGCACCTGAACATGCACCTCGGCCGCCACCTGCGTGACATCCCGGCCCGCGCGCGCACGCTGCTGCGTCTGCCGCTGTTCCGACCCCACCCGATCCCCCTGGTGTTCAGCTCGGTCAGGACCGGTCGCCGGCAACCTGATCGACGTCGCCCCCGCCCCGCGCCTTCTGGCGAACGCTCTCCAGCAAAGGGCGACGCCCCGACCGCGCAGACGCGCCGTGGCTGCCGGCGGTCTGCTTGACGCTGCCTCCCGCCCGCGCCGACTGCCGCACCTTGCGCACCGGCCCACCACCGCCGGACGCACCCGGCTGGGAGGCCCACCGGCCCAGAGCGGCCAGCACACCGGCCGCGATCACTCCCGCGACCGGACCGATCACATCCCAAGGATCATCCCCGCCCGCGGACAGCACCGCCCACGGCACCGCGACGGCGAAGAACGCCGCCACCGAGGCCACCACTGCCACCACCCACCGCAGCACCACCATGCGCCCCCGTCCGAGTTGTGCAACACGCCGGAACGGCATGATTACATGCACCGAGCCATCAAAACAGGGCTGTTGAAGAAACCAACGCCACCACCATCGGATCGCAGTGCACGCGGTCGATGGAGCTCGATCGCTGAGTCAAGCCAGCGGGGCGCCGCCCATGGTTGAGGGCGGCGCCCTGCCTGGGACAGATTCGAGCCTCATCCTTATCAGGTCGATCACGGGGCATCGTCGGCACCGGGTAACCGTCCTTGTACCTCGACGGATGGTCCGCTAGGGTCCGGCGCCGACCGTCGCTGTCCGCTCCTGTTGGTGTCAGGCGCTGATGTCAGGGGACCTTGACTCCCTTGACATCAGCGCCAACGGTTCAGAGACGTCCTGGTCACCTACTCGAGCTGGTCTGCCTGGCGCTTGTCCAGGATCGCCTGCCGCTGGGCGGGGGTGAAGACCTGGCTACACGCGTTGCACTCGTAGTCGCCAGTCTGAGACCCGAGGTACCGCTCCTTGATGAAACCGGCGGAGTGGTCGCACGTCTCTGGATCTTTAGCCCACTGAGTCATGAGCTCAGCTTAGGCGTCACAGGCGAAGTCAACGCAGTTGTGGTACTGCAGCGTTGTGCAGCCACAGCGGACGATATTCACTCAGGAGCCGACTCCTCAGCCAGCCATTCAAGATCTGCAAAACGACGAGGACGATCACGGCTACCACCAGCCACGTAGCTTGCCGAAGTATCGCGGACATGGTGTCCCCATTGATCACACAGCTCAGAATGACTCCGAGCAAGATCAAATAGTGGTTGCGACTGTCGGTGCCGTGTGCGAAAGTACGAGACATCATGCCTCCGCTTAGGCGGAGCGCATATCGAGCCTGGGGTGACGCCATAGTTCTCCTTGGTTCATCCAGTGGGGTGCCCGAACTTCTTGGCGGAGGGGCGGGCACCCCAGACCTTTTTGCGTGGCAGCAACGCTAGCAGTCGGCGCTGACAACCAAGCGCTGAGCGGGAGTTGCCCCAGCAGCATGACAGACCGTCACCGGCGCCGCCCCACCACTATCCACAGCGGAGCGCGATTTCCCAGTGGCACACCGAGGTAAATGAACGCCTCAGCGTCTGAAATGACCAAGAGGCAACGCGCTGACCTGCTGTTTCTTATTTTTGATCCGGTGACGCAGATCACACGCCAACACGTGTTTCACCCAGGATTTGTTGAACACCTTGCGTTGTCGGTGCGACCCCTTATCCTGGAGGTTTTCCCAAGAACGGCTCAGCCTGGATATGGGTGAACACTCGGGACTGTCGGTGCCACCCCTTATCCTGAAGGATTGTCCGCGCGCATTCTGGATCTCGGGTGTGCGGTCGTCTCTGCGTGACCTGGGTTCTGGTTGGTCGAACCAGATCGGTGTCCCTCGGCCTCAGCCCACCACTCTCCCCAGCTCCCATCCCGTCCGCCGTCGACCCACACACCGTGGAGCGGGCGTGGTTCAGGGGCGTCAAGGTGGAGCGCGCCACTGTACGAACGACCTTGACGCCCCTGGGCCGCGTCTGCTCGGCTCTGCCTGGGTCGACGGTGGACGGGATGGGAGCTCCCGCGCACGCCCCTACGGGCCCGCAGCCGGGAACAGCGCCCCCTCCATCCCGGTGCCGGCCGATCCCCCGCCGGAGGCATCATCTTGTGCCCGCGGATGGCATCCCGCCCTTACCCGCTGCACGCAAGCGCGCCGCCGGGCGCGGCCAGCCGGGGCGAAGACAGGAGGCAGGCCGCGCCGCAGAGGCGGCGCGCGCCCGCGCCGTGCGCGGGCCTTGAACCCGTGAAGAAAGTTGTTACTCAGGTTGCGTCTGGGATGCGCCACAGGGGCGCCTCGAACTGCTCCGGTCGGCTGGTGATGAGCAGTTGCCGCAAGTCATCACGTTGCAAGCCGCTGAGATTCAGGGCCTCGGTGATGCGGCGGAACGTCGTGTGGGTGACTCCGCGGGCTCGGGTTTCGGCCTCAAACTGGTCGAGCTGCGTCCAGATTGCGGCCGGATCCAGTTTCGTGGGCTGCTGCTCCTTGAGCCACAGAGCCTTGTTGCGCTCATAGTCGATCTCTGAGTAGCCACAGATTTCGCGGCTGTGAGCCTCGGCCTCGTCCAAGTCGGTGGTTGCCATGATGGCTCGGGCCAACTGGTTGCGGCTGACGGCGTCGTCCAGGTCGACCTCGTGCACCGTCGGACTCTCGTCCGTGAGCAGTACGGGGAGCCCTGCATCCCGGATCTCACATGTGCCTCGCACCCCTTGGGCCGTAGCCGCGAGGAGCCCGGTCGCCTCGGACGGGTGCCACTCCAGGACTGCGCTGATCGCGTCCGCGTCCCTCGCGGTGAAGGTGTGGACGACGGGGCCCAGTGTTTCGCCTATATCTTCCGGCAGGAGTTCGCCGTCCAGGCCTGGACCCGCGACCAGGAGCCGCACAGGAGCGTTCACCTGGCAGCACGCTGCCAGCATGAGGGCGTCGGCGAGTGGGCTCTTCAGTGTCGGTTCGTCGCCCCGCGCGAGGATGTCCCCGCCCACGTCCAGGAGATCGATCGACCTGGGCTCCAAGTGACGAACGATGTCTTCGAGTTGACTGGTGAGACCTTCGGCTCCCCGGGAGGGGTCGAGCAGTGCGAAGGTGTGCGGGAGCTCCGCCGCCAGCCGGGGGAGTGTGGAGCCGGCGGGCGCGATCGGGCGGGCCTGCGCCGGAACCGTCCAGACCGCCGGGGTGAGGCGTTCCAGGCCGGTGAAGTCGGTGGGTCGCCGCGGGCCCGGGAGCGGGTCGATCAGGAGGCGGTCCCAGGCGTACGTGAGGATCACCGCCTGGTCCTCGTCGCCGTAAAGGGCGGCGTGAAGCATTGCGGCGGCGACTGCGTCGCCCCCTCCTCCTGCTGCGACGATCAACCGCGTCATGCGATCAGACTACGGGTTCGGAGCTTGGCCACTCACCCTATAGTGGCCAAAGGCCATAGCCACTTGGACGGGGAAGGGAGGGGAGATGCCACAGATTGAAGAGGCTCAGCCGAAGTATCTCCAGATCGCCCACTACATCCGTGATCAGATTCTTCGTGGCGACCTGCGGCCGGGGGACGAGGTCCCCTCGGAGCGGCAGCTTGCCGCGGACTGGAAGGTGTCCCGGCCCACGGCCGCGCGGTCGCTGGAAGCGCTGAGCCATCAGGGCCTGGTCGAAAAGCGCCAGGGCTCAGGTACATACGTGCGTAGTCTCGAAGTGAACCGACGCGCACGGGAGTTGTACGGCCGTGCCCGGCAGACCGGGAAGATCTATACGCCCGGAGAGTACGCGGTGATCACTTCGGCCGGGTGGCTGGAGGCTCCGGACTACGTCGCTGAGGCCTTGGGCCTGGTGAAGGATCGTCGAGCCGTGCACCGCCGGCGCGTGACGAACAACCAGGGCGGCCCGATCACGTTGTCCACCTCGTGGTTTGCTCCGGACGTCGGCCAGCGCGCGCCCAAGCTCACGGATCCCGAGCGGATCCAGGAAGGCACGCTCATGTACGTCGAGCGGATGACGGGGCGTCAAGGCAGTTACGCGGAAGACCGCATGTGCGCTCGGGCCGCCACGGACGAGGAGGCGGCCGACCTGCGGTTGGAGCCGGGATCCGCGGTGCTCATCGTCCATCACGTCGTCTTCGACCTCCAGGACCGGCCGCTGGAGTTCGCCGAAGCCACCTACCCGCCGCACCGCTGGGCGTTCGAGCAGGGTTACCCGCTCACCTGACGGCTCGCCGGTTGCGGCGAACCGCTTGCGCTTCCCAAGTGGCTAATGCCACTATCCACAAAGTGGCTAAGGCCACTTGGATGAGAAGGGGGCACGACGTGACGAGTCGGCGGCCGGAGCAGGGTGCGCGGTTAGCTTGCCGGGGGTGTCGGGGGCGCGGGTGGAAGCGCGTCGGCTCCCGAACGGCGCTGGCGCTCTCCACGGCCAACGACCGCAGCCGTGCCACGTCGAAGCGGCGCTGCCTCGACTGCGACGGCAGCGGCAAGGAGTGAGCACGCATGGCTTACACGATCGACCGTTACCCCTGCGAGGACTCACCGCGGCTCGGAGCGATGACCTTGCAGCCTGTGCCGGAGTCCGTGCCCCGGGCTCGGCGCTGGTTCCGGAAGTTCATCACTCCGTACAACCCGGCCTGCTCGGTCGACGACTGCACGCTGATGATCTCGGAGCTGGTGACCAACGCCATCCGCTACGGGAAGTCGGACGATCCCTGGATGGTGCGGGTCGAGTGGTTCCGCGAGGGAACGACGCTCCACGTCGAGGTGCACAACCCGGGTTTCCCGGCGAACGTGCGGCTGCGGCACCCGGAAGCGAACGATGCGCACGGGAGGGGGCTGCTCCTGGTCGACTCCATCGCCGACTCCTGGCACTCCGGGCCCAGCCACCTCGGCGGAACGGTCGTCTCCTTCGTGGTGGCTGATGCCTGGTCGGCGTGATGGGATAGCTCACCTCTTCTACTGGCACCTTGAATCTGTCGGTAGTCTGGTTGACCAGTTGACTTGGCCAATCTCGACAGGCGGCGTTCATGGCGTATGAAGTGGAGCCACCGAAGTACGTGCGCCTTGCGCAGACACTTCAGCGTCGCATCGAGGACGGCACGTATGCGCCCGGCACCCGTGTACCGAGTGAGAACCAGCTGGTGCAGGCCTTCGGGATGTCCCGCCCGACCGTCGTGCGAGCCTTGGATCTGCTGAAGCGGGACGGCTGGCTTGAGTCCCGGCAGGGGTACGGCACGATCGTCCGGGGTCGGCCGGAAGTCGTCGAACAGAAGGACCGGCGGGGGCGTGAGGCGCTGGAGCGCGACGAGTCGCAGGGCGCGGGCCACCTGGTCGAAGTCGGGCACGTGCCTGTCCCGGCTCGGGTCGCGTCGGCGCTTGGCCTGCCGAAGAGGGCCGACGTCCTCATGCGCCGCTTCCTGGTCGAAGAGGGCGGCGAAGCCGTCGAGTTGGTCTCGTCGTACTTCCCCGCCGGCCTGGTCGAGGGCACTGAGCTGGGGTCCGATGAACCCCTGAGCGGGAGTGTCCGCGAACACCTCGAAGCGCGGAAGAAAGTCCACTTCGACCACGTGGTCGAGCGCGTGTCGGCTCGGCTGCCCGAAGCGCGTGAGGCCGAGCTGCTGGATCTGCCGGACGGTGTTCCTGTGCTGAGCGTCCTGGTCGTCGCCTGTGACGCCTCCGGCCGAGCCCTGCAGGTCTCTGACGTGCTCCTCCCGGCTGACCGGCAGGAACTTGAAGACACCTACCGCTTGAGCTGATGCCCACCTGGGGCGAGATTCCCGCGATAGCAGCTTGACAAGTCAACCTGTCATCTCTAGCTTCAAACTTGCTAAGTCAACCTGTCAGGTGGGTAGGTTGATCGTCTCTCAGAAGGAGTAATCCCTGTGCGTGTGATCCGCGTTGACGCCTCGACCGCCACGATCCTGCTCACCGAGGCTCCGGCGCCGAAGGTGCGCGACCGGCAGACCGGTGAGATCGCCAAGGATGCGGTGACCGGTGAGGCGCTGATGACCGTCGGCGTCGTCTACATCGACGAGGGCGAGTCGTCGCTGATCCAGGTCACCGTCCCGGAAAGCGGAGTGACCGAGGGCCTGACGGTCGGTGCTCCGGTCTCGCTGCCGGGTCTGGTGGCGCGGCCGTGGCAGAGCGTGTTCAACGGCAGGGAGCGGCACGGCATCGCCTACCGGGCGACCGCTGTTGCTCCCGGCGCCTTCCCGATGGCTCAGGCGGGCTGATCGCTGTGACGGACCTGGTGACGTTGGCCGAGCTGGGCGGTTCGCTCGCTGCGATAGGCGGCGCCGTCTACGCCCGGCACGCCTACCCGGCGGCGTACTGGTCCACGGTCGGGCTGCCGCTCTCGGTGGCCCGGCTGCTGGCCTCGTACTCCTCGACCATGGACGCCTGCGGCCTGACCGTCGAGCCGTCCCGGTGGCGGGCGCTGGCCGTCCGTGCGACCACCCGCCGTGAGGTCCGGCCGGTGCCTCCTCGTCGGGGCATCATCCGGCCCACCACGACCGGCCTGCGCATGCGGCTGCGGCTGGCTCCGGGCCAGGAGCCGGCGGACGTGGCGGCCTCGGCCGAACGCCTCCGGCATGCCTGGGGTGTCCACGCCGTCCACGTGCGGGACATCAAGCCCGGCGTCGTCGAACTGCGGCTCGTCGGCTTCGACGTGCTGCGCAAGGTGCGGATGCCCCGTCGGCTCGACGGCGGCCCGCTTCAGGTCCCGGTGGCGTTACGGGAGGACGCGACCGCGTTCGTACGGGACTACCGGACCGTTCCGCATGAGCTGGTGCTCGGCGCCACGCTCTCGGGCAAGTCCATGTACCTGCGGAACCTGCTGACCGGGCTGGCTGCTCAGCCGGTGGTCCTGGTCGGCATCGACTGCAAGCGCGGGGTCGAGCTGGCGCCCTTCGCGCCCCGGCTCTCCGCCCTGGCCACCGACCCGGACCAGGCGGCCGAGCTGCTTCCCGCGCTCGTGAAGGAAATGGAGGACCGATACGACCTGATCAAGGCCCGGCAGGGCATCGCGCCCAGCACCCCGGAAGAGCTGATCACCTCGGACATCTGGGGACTGCCTGAGGACGAACGTCCCGCTCCGATCGTGCTGTTCATCGACGAGGTGGCCGAACTCTTCCTCGTCGCCACGCGGAAGGAGGAAGAACGACGGGACGAGATGGTCACCCAGCTCATCCGCCTCGCCCAACTCGGCCGGGCAGCCGGGATCTACCTCGAAGTCTGCGGGCAGCGCTTCGGCGCTGAGCTGGGCAAGGGCGCGACCATGCTGCGCGCTCAGCTCACCGGCCGCGTCTGCCATCGCGTGAACGACGAGGCCTCGGCCAAGATGGCGCTCGGCGACATCGCCCCTGAGGCCGTCATGGCGGCCTGTGCCATCGCCCCCGAGCTGCCCGGCCTGGCCGTCGTCGGCGACACCTCCGGCGGCTGGTCCCGCATCCGTACCCCCTACCTCTCCCTCGCCGACGCTGCGGCCACCTGCCGTGCGACGGCGCACCTCGCCCCCGACGTACCGGCGCTCGATCCCTTCCGGCCGTACGTCCCGCCGATGCCGGTGGAGGCGTCCGGGCCCGTGGCCACGGCTCGCCCGATCACCGAGTAAGCGCACCCGCCCACGGTCGGCACGGCCGTCCCGTGCCACGTCCCTACCCCCTCCATGCCTGGAACCGGAAGGAGTCGCGCCGTGCGTGCCCTGCCCGTCCGCCTCGACGCCGTACTCGTCCAAGCGCTGATCGCCGCCGCGCTGTCCTTCGCCCACCTACATGACCTGGCCGCGGCTGCCGGACAGCACGGATGGAAGGCATGGGCCTATCCGGTCTCCGTCGACCTGCTGTTGGTGGCGGCCTGGCGGCGGCTCCGCTCCGGCGGGGCGAAAGCGGCCGGGTGGTGCTGGTTCCTCGTCGCACTGACCGCCTCGCTCGGCGCCAACGTCGCCACGGCCGGGCTGCTCGACCTGGGCGCGGTGCCGGCCTGGCTGCGCATCCTCGTCGCCGGATGGCCTGCGGTCGCCTTCCTGGGCGGGACACTGCTCGCCCACGGAGCAACCGCGGACGTCCCAACGGGGGAGCGCGAGTCGGCCCCGGAACCCATGGCGCCCCAAGCCCCTGTTTCTGCAGCCGAGTTGCCCGCTGCGGAGCCGGAATCGGCTCCCCCCTCCACGACCCCGGTTCCGCCAGCGCTCGTCACGCTCGCGCGCAAGGTCGCCGACGAACACCGCGCCCGGACCGGAACGCCCATCGACACCTCGACCCTTCGCGCCCGGCTCGGCGTCCCGCTGCCGCTGGCCGAAGCCATCGTCGCCCAACTCACCTGACCCGGAGGACTTTCCACCGTGCGCCCGTCCACGCTCCGCGCGCTGCAACGCGCCGCCGAGCTGACCCGACAGAACCGCCTCACCGAAGCCGTGCTCATCGCCGAGCCCGTGATCCTCGCCGCCGACAGCTACGAGGGCGACGAGATCTTGCGCTGGCTGGCCGAGCACGTCACCGACTTCACCGGCGAAGACCCGAAGGAGACCCGCTGATGACCGCCAACCGCCGCTTCCGCAAAGTCGCTCGTATCGGCCCCGTCCAGGTCGCCACCTACTACGACGGCCGGGGCCGCGAGAAGCACACCGCCGCCTGCACGGCTCCGCGCTGCGGCTTCGCCACGGACTACGACAGCCGCGCCGCCGCCGAACTGGCCGCCCGCACCCATCGCTGCGCCGTCCGCTGAGGGGATCCCGTGACCGTCTCGCTGCCGCTCGTCTTCGTCCTGGGCGTCATCGCCTGGGCCGCGATCAAGTTCCTCGGCGTCCGGCTCTGGGTCGCCGTCGTGATCGCGCTGTTCGGCTTCTGGCTCTCGCACACCTTCCTCGCCCCCGTCATCGAGTCCGGCACCCGTTCCGGGGTCGACGTCGTCAACGGCACCCACGAGTGACAAGGAGGTCCGCCGTGCTCCGCCCCAAACTGCCCGAGATCCCGACTCTGCCGACGGCAACCGTCACGCCTCAGCAGACGCAGGCTCCGGCCTCCTCGGCCGGCCGCCCGGTCGCCCCGTACGTGGGCGTCGGTGTCGGCGCGGTCGCCGCCGTGGTCGTCGTCGGAATCGTGCTCACCGCGCTCCTGGCGGCCCTCGCAGTCTCGGCCGTGTCCGTGGCCATCGCCGCCGTGGTCCTGCGCTCCCTCATCAGCAGCGCCAACAAGCGCTGACCGGCCGCCGGGGCGGCAAACGCCGCCAAGCATCCCGCCGCCCCGGGGCCGTCCCTCTCAACCGTCGCAACAGCCGAAAGGAACTCCCATCATCACCCGGCAGACTCCGCCCCCGCTGGTGGACCTCTCCATGCTGGCCTCCCTCGGCACCATGCCCGAGCTGGCCCGCCAACTGTCCGGCCTGGGCGGCTGCACCCGCCCCGTACGCCTCGACGGCCACCGCACCGAACACGCGGTGGACCGGACGACCGGCGAGATCGGCCGCGTCCTGCACCACCTGGACTCGTCGACCCTGCCCGCCGGTCAGCTCCTCGTCCGCTGCAACAACCGCCGCGCCACCCGGTGCGCAGCCTGCGCCGAGACCTACCGCCGTGACACCTACCACCTGATCACCGCCGGACTCCGCGGCGGTAAGGGCACGCCCGAACGGGTCGCCACCCACCCGCGCGTCTTCGCCACCTTCACCGCCCCCGGCTTCGGCCCGGTCCACAACCGCCCCTCCGGCGATCGTCCCTGCCGCTGCGGCCTCCGCCACGACGACCAGGACCCGGCCCTGGGCACACCCCTCGACCCGGACACATACGACTACGAAGCGGCCGTGCTGTGGAACGCGCATGCCGGGGCCCTCTGGCAACGCTTCTCGATCTACCTCCGCCGGGAGGTCGCCAAGCGGGCCGGCCTCACCCAGCGGGCCTTCCGCGACCATGCCCGGGTCTCCTTCGCCAAGGTGGCCGAGTACCAGAAGCGGGGCGCCGTCCACTTCCATGCGGTCATCCGCCTCGACGGTCCCGAGGGCGGCGAGATCGCGCCCCCGGACTGGGCAACGGCCGAGCTGCTGACCGACGCCATCCGCGCCGCCGCTGCTGCCGTCCGCGTCGACGGCCCGGAGGTCGACGGCCGGCGGCACACCTTCGTCTTCGGCCGACAGCTCGACATCCGTACGATCCGATCCACCGACTTCGACGACGGCCAGGAGCTGACCGAGCGGGCCGTCGCCGCGTACGTCGCCAAGTACGCCACCAAGGGCGCCGAGACGGCGACGGGCACCCTCGACCGGCCGATCCGCTTCCTCGCCGAGCTGGCGCAAGCGAGGATCACCGACCACGCCCGGCGCATGATCCGCACCGCCTGGACCCTGGGCGCACGCCCCGAGCTGGCAGACCTCCGCCTGCGGGCCTGGGCCCACATGCTCGGCTTCCGCGGCCACTTCTCCACCAAGTCCCGCCGCTACTCCACCACCCTCGGCGCCCTCCGCGACGCACGTGCCGACTGGCGCCGGGCCCAAGCGGCTCCGCCCGTCCCGCAGGACGGCGAAACCACGCTCGTCCTCGCGCACTGGGTCTTCGCCGGTACCGGACTGTCCCGCGCCGAAGCCTGGCTCGCCGCATCCCTCGAACCCGCCCCCGGAACGGAAGGAGAGCCGACCGTATGAATGACCGTTACCTCTCCGTGGACCAGGTCGCCGAGCTGCTCGGAACGACCGCCCGCTTCCCCCGGCGGCTCATCGAGGAGCGGCGCATCCGGTACGTCAAGGTCGGCCGTCACGTCCGTATCCCTGCAAGCGCGGTCGCCGAGTTCATCGAGTCGCACACCGTCGAGCCCGTCAGGCTCCGTCGTGCCGGACTGCGGAGGGCTGCCTGATGGCCAACAAGAAGGGGAGGCGGCGGCGCTTTGGTGCAGTGCGGCAGTACCGGTCTGGTCGTTGGACGGCGTCGTATCCCGGGCCCGATGGTGAGCGCGTCCGCGCGGATGAGACCTTCGAGACCAAGAAGGACGCCGAGATCTGGCTGTCCCAGGTTGAGGCGGACCTCAGCCGCGGGGACTGGCGTGCTCCTGATGCGGGGGCGGTCAACTTCCGGGTCTACGCCGAGAAGTGGGTCGAAGAGCGGGAGTTGGCCGTTCGGACCGAGGACCTGTACCGGCACTTGCTCCGCTTGCACATCCTCCCGACGTTCGGCGGACTCGACCTCGACGAGATCACCGCTCCTCGCGTCCGCGAGTGGCGAGCCGAACGGCTCCGCACCACCGGAGCCAAGACCACCGTCGCCAAGGCGTACCGCCTCCTCAAGGGCATTCTTGAGACGGCCGTCGACGACGACCTGATCACGCGCAACCCGTGCCGGATCAAGGGAGCGAGCAAGGAATCCGCCGCTGAGCGGCGCATCGCCACCGTCGCCCAGGTCGACGCGCTCGCCGACGCGATCGGCATTCGCTGGCGGCTCATGGTCTACCTCGGCGCGTACGGTCCGATGCGGCCCGAGGAGCTGGCCGGCCTCCGCCGCCGTGACGTGGACCTCGACAACCTCGTGATCCGCGTCCGCGTCGCCGAGCCGGAGCGGACCAACGGCAAGCGAGCTCCCGGGCCGACCAAGTCCGATGCGGGCGCCCGTGTCGTCGTGCTCCCGGCCTTCCTGCGGAAGGAGGCGAAGCGGCACCTGGACTGGTTCGCCGAGAAGGGACCCGACGGGCTGGTCTTCGTGGGCGAGAAGGGCGCGGCCTTCCGGCGCACCTCGTTCGGGCGGAAGTGGCGTCGGGCTCGCACGGTCGCCGGTCTCCCGGACGGCTTCCGCTTCTATGACCTCCGGCACACCGGACACACCCTGTCGACCCGCTCGGGCGCCACCCTCCGGGACACGATGGTGCGGGCCGGCCAGTCCTCCGAGAAGGCGGCGCTGATCTATCAGCACTCCGACGAGGAGCGGCAACGGGAGGTCGCCGCCGGGCTGGACGACCTCGTACGCGCCGAACGTGCGAAGCACCACAACGGCGACCGCGCGCACCACAAGGAGGAGCCACCGGAGGGCTAATGGTGCGGTTGTGGTGCGCGCACCGCCGACCGGTCTAGACAACAAAGAACCCCCGGGTCTCTGACCTGGGGGTTTCGCTTGGAGCGGGTGACGAGAATCGAACTCGCGCTCTCAGCTTGGGAAGCTGATGTTCTACCATTAAACTACACCCGCGTAAGACGCCGACCGGAGTCGGTGTCCGGTGCTCGCTCACTGTACCTCATCGCTGGCCCCCGGTGCTC
Organism: Streptomyces triticisoli; assembly: GCF_003270085.1. Classification (GTDB taxonomy): domain Bacteria; phylum Actinomycetota; class Actinomycetes; order Streptomycetales; family Streptomycetaceae; genus Streptomyces; species Streptomyces triticisoli. The sequence continues at coordinate 13,819 of NZ_QFDQ01000060.1, forward strand.
AAGCCGAGGGGCCTGTGTGTGTTTCCGGGCTGCGGGGGAACGGAGTTGGGGCGTACGGTGGTGGTGGGAGAGAGGGTGCGTGTGGGGCAGGAGCTCCGCGTGGTGGGCGTCTGCTTGATCCCTTATTGTGGCTTTTGTCGTCAGGTGGCAAGGGTCCAGACGCGGCTCTGGGGAAGGGACTCAAGGGACTTGATGGAGCGCACCGTCGTCCGTTGTGCCGAAGGGCACGTGTTCAGCACCGCTTCGTTCCCGATGCAGCAGGCCGAGCGGCTCGGCCCCTGCAGGCTCGTGAGATGTCCACGGTGTGCCCGGCTCCGCAGTGCGGTGCCCGTGGTCCTCGGGAAGCGGTAGAGCACCGCGGTGCTCGGCGCGTGGAGTCCGTCCTGATTGTGGGGGCTCCGCGCGCCTTGCGTATCCTCGGGGCGTGCTTCTCTCAGACAAGGACATCCGGGCCGAGATCGACGCAGGGCGGGTACGGATCGATCCCTACGACGAATCCATGGTGCAGCCGTCGAGCATCGACGTGCGGCTGGACCGCTTCTTCCGGGTGTTCGAGAACCACCGGTACCCCCACATCGACCCCTCCGTCGATCAGCCGGACCTCACCCGGCTCGTCGAGCCGGAGGGCGACGAGCCCTTCATCCTGCATCCCGGGGAGTTCGTCCTCGCGTCCACGTACGAGGTCATCTCGCTCCCCGTCGACCTGGCCTCCCGGCTCGAGGGCAAGAGCTCGCTGGGGCGGCTCGGGCTCGTCACCCACTCCACCGCCGGGTTCATCGACCCCGGGTTCTCCGGGCACGTGACCCTGGAGCTGTCCAACCTCGCCACCCTGCCGATCAAGCTGTGGCCCGGGATGAAGATCGGGCAGCTGTGCCTGTTCCGGCTCTCCTCGCCCGCCGAGGCCCCGTACGGCAGTGAGCGCTACGGCTCCCGTTACCAGGGACAGCGCGGGCCCACCGCCTCCCGGGCCTACGTCAACTTCCACCGGACGCAGGTGTGAGAGAGCGGCCCTGAGAGACAGCAGGGGGCCCGGCCGACCGGCCGGCCCCCTTTCCGTGCGCCTCGCCGCCCGTCAGAACGTGCCCAGCTTCACGATCGACAGCAGGGCGATCAGTTGGATCGCCGAGGCGCCCAGGGCCTTCGGCCAGGGCAGGTCGTGGGAGCGGCTGACCATGAGGGTCAGCAGGGCGCCGGCCGCGATCCAGGTGGCCCAGCCGAGCAGTTGGACGAAGCCCGCGTCGCCGCTGAGGAACAGGGCGAAGAGCAGGCGCGGTGCGTCCGTGATGGACATGATCAGCATGGACAGGCCGACCGTGGGCTGCCAGGCCCCGTCGCCGCCGAGCTGGCGGGCCAGGGTGTGGGTGACCGCGCCCAGCACGAAGGAGCTGATCACCATGGCCACCGCGGTGATCAGGACGATCGGGATCGCGTTGGACAGCGTGGCGTTGATGGCGTCCTCGCGGGCGCCGTCGAAGCCGAAGACCGCGAGCAGACCGTAGAGGAACGTCACGATGAGGGCGGGGCCCCACATCGTGTAGTCGCGCATCTGGAGGAAGGTCTGGTTGGGGGAGACGACGATGCCCCGCAGCAGGTCCTTCCAGCGCAGCCGGGGGCCTGTCGGGCCGGCCGGGGCGGAGCCCGCGTGGTAGGTCTCGCCCTGGCTGTACGGGTCCTCGCCGATCGCGAACGCCTGGGTGTGGCCCGGGTGGTTGGCCGCGTACGGATCGGGGCCGCCCTGCGGGTGGGCGCCGCCGTCGCCGAAGTACTCCGGCTCGCCCTGGCCGCCGCCGTAACCACCGCCGTGGGCCTGCGGCCACTGGACGCCGCCGGCTCCGTACGGCGGTCGCTGCCGCGGATACGGCTGCGGCGCCGGCGGGTAGCCGTACGACGGCGCCTGCTGGGGCGCCTGCTGTCCGTACGGAAGTTGTCGGGGTCGCGCGTGCGGCGCGCGGTCGTCCCGGCCGCCGCGCCCGCTCCTGAATCCAGCCACGTCATCGAACGTACCCGGTCCCGTCAAGTCCCGGGCCGGGCCGGGTGCATGGGCGGGGCTTTGCGGCCGAGCTGTGACATCCCCTAAGGGGCGGTTTGGGGGACATTCCAGGGAGGAACGCGGAGGACCACGGAGGATCAGGGAGGCAGAGGGGCCGAGTGGCGGGCCGGCCGTCACCGGGCAGGATGGGACCATGAGCGTAGTCAAGATCAACGTACTGACGGTGCCGGCCGAGCAGCGCGAGACGCTGGAGAAGCGGTTCGCCTCCCGGGCCCACGCCGTCGAGAACTCCGACGGGTTCGAGTGGTTCGAGCTCCTGCGCCCCGTCGAGGGCACCGACACCTACCTCGTCTACACACGCTGGCGTGACGAGGAGTCGTTCCAGGCCTGGATGGAGGGACCGAGGAAGGCCGCGCACCACGGCGAGGGCGGTGGCGGTGGCGAGGGCGGGGAGCGGCCCCGGCCGGCGGCCACGGACTCCACCCTGTGGTCCTTCGAGGTGGTGCAGCAGGCCGGGCCCGGGTCCAAGGGCGGCGGCGCCTGAGCGTCGTCGTAGGGGCAGCGTCGTAGGGATCGCGTCGTAGGGACCCGTCGGTCGTAGGGACCCGTCGTAGGGACGAGGACGCCCCCGGGCCCGTACTGCGAAAAGTACGGGCCCGGGGGCGTCGGACGTTCAGCGGTCGGCGCAGCCTGGGCGCCGCTTACTTCACCGGTTCCTGCTCCGGCTCGCTCTCGTTCTCCGCCTCGTCCGCCGGGGCGACCGGGGTCTTGACGGATTCCAGCAGCAGCTGGGCGACGTCCACGACCTGGACGGACTCCTTGGCCTTGCCGTCGTTCTTCTTGCCGTTGACCGAGTCGGTCAGCATGACCAGGCAGAACGGGCAGGCGGTGGAGACGATGTCCGGGTCGAGGGCGAGGGCCTCGTCGACGCGCTCGTCGTTGATGCGCTTGCCGATCCGCTCCTCCATCCACATCCGGGCGCCGCCGGCGCCGCAGCAGAAGCCGCGCTCCTTGTGGCGGTGCATCTCCTCGTTCCTGAGGCCCGGGACCTTGCCGATGATCTCGCGCGGGGGCGTGTAGATCTTGTTGTGGCGGCCCAGGTAGCACGGGTCGTGGTAGGTGATGATGCCCTCGACCGGGGTGACCGGGACCAGCCTGCCCTCGTCGACGAGGTGCTGCAGCAGCTGGGTGTGGTGGATGACCTCGTAGTCGCCGCCGAGCTGCGGGTACTCGTTGCCGAGGGTGTTGAGGCAGTGCGGGCAGGTGGCGACGATCTTCTTCGCCGACTTCGGCTTCTTCGACTCGGGCGTGACGTTGCCCTCGTCGTCCGTCTCCTCACCGAACGCCATGTTCAGCGCGGCGACGTTCTCCATGCCGAGCTCCTGGAAGAGGGGCTCGTTGCCCAGGCGGCGGGCGGAGTCGCCGGTGCACTTCTCGTCCCCGCCCATGATCGCGAACTTGACGCCCGCGATGTGCAGCAGCTCCGCGAAGGCCAGAGTGCTCTTCTTCGCGCGGTCCTCCAGCGCGCCGGCGCAGCCGACCCAGTACAGGTACTCGACCTCGGACAGGTCCTCGATGTCCTTGCCGACGACCGGGACCTCGAAGTCGACCTCCTTGGTCCACTGCAGGCGCTGCTTCTTGGCCAGGCCCCAGGGGTTGCCCCTCTTCTCCAGGTTCCTCAGCATCGTGCCGGCCTCGGAGGGGAAGCTGGACTCGATCATGACCTGGTAGCGGCGCATGTCGACGATGTGGTCGACGTGCTCGATGTCGACCGGGCACTGCTCGACGCAGGCGCCGCAGGTGGTGCAGGACCACAGGACGTCCGGGTCGATGACGCCGTTGTCCTCCACGGTGCCGATCAGCGGGCGCTCGGCCTCCGCCAGAGCCGCGGCCGGGACCTCGGCCAGCTGCTCCTTCGACGCCTTCTCCTCGCCCTCCATGGTCCTGCTGCCGCCGGCCAGCAGGTAGGGGGCCTTGGCGTGCGCGTGGTCGCGCAGGGACATGATCAGCAGCTTGGGGGAGAGCGGCTTGCCGGTGTTCCAGGCAGGGCACTGCGACTGGCAGCGGCCGCACTCGGTGCAGGTGGAGAAGTCCAGCAGGCCCTTCCAGGAGAACTGCTCGACCTGGGAGACGCCGAAGACGTCGTCCTCGCCGGGGTCGGTGAAGTCGATCGGCTTGCCGCCGCTCGTCATCGGCTGCAGGGCGCCGAGGGCCGTCTCACCGGTGGCGTTGCGCTTGAACCAGATGTTCGGGAAGGCCAGGAAGCGGTGCCAGGCCACACCCATGTCGGTGTTGAGGGAGACGGTGATCATCCAGATCAGCGAGACGCTGACCTTGATCATCGCGACGAAGTAGACCAGGTTCTGCAGCGTGGCCACGCTCAGGCCCTTGAAGGCCAGGACCAGCGGGTACGAGGCGAAGTACGAGGCCTCGTAGCCGTCCACGTGGTGCAGGGCGCCCTCCAGGCCGCGCAGCACGTAGATGGCCAGGCCGATGGTGAGGATGACGTACTCGACGAAGTACGCCTGCCAGGCGGTGGAGCCCGCGAAGCGGGACTTGCGGCCGGCCCGGGAGGGCAGGCTCAGCAGACGGATCACCATCAGCACGGCGATGCCGATCACCGTCATCACACCGATGAACTCGATGTACATCTCGAACGGCAGGAAGCCGCCGAGCACCGGCAGCGTCCAGTCGGCCCGGAACAGCTGGCCGTACGCCTGCGCGAGGGTCGGCGGCAGCGTCAGGAACCCGATCGCCACGAACCAGTGGGCGATGCCCACGATGCCCCACCGGTTCATTCGGGTGTGGCCGAGGAACTCCTTCACCAGGGTCACGCTGCGCTGGTAGGGGTTGTCGGTCCGGGAGCCGGCGGGGACGGGCTGGCCCAGCCTGAAGTACCGGACGAACTGGCCGATGGCACGGGCGAGCAGCGCGACGCCGACCACGGTCAGGGCCAGCGACACGATGATCGCGGCGAGTTGCATGGGGGCTCCTGAGGCGGCCTCGAAATTACTAAGCGGTAACTTGTGTAGTTCGTCTGAGACTACCTCCATCCTCTGTCGCAATGCAGCCGGGCGCGGGGTGATCTGGGTCGCTGAGGGCCGCCTGAAGATCCAACCCTGTTCCGATCGTGTTATTCACACCCAATCGACCGATATACCCCTAATTTAAGAACCGTGCTCTACGGGATCGCCACCGCCATCACCGCCCTCCTCCTCGCCGCCGTGCTCTCGGCGCTGTTCCGGGGGCCCGCGCTGCGGCTGGGTCTGGTCGACCGGCGGCGGGTGCGGCCGGTGCCGCTGCTGGGCGGCGTGGCCGTGGTGCTCAGCACCTGCCTGGTCGCCGCGGCCGGCGGCTGGACGGGTGCCGCGCCACTGGGTGACGGGGTGGGCCGGCTGCTCGCCGTGTCCGCCGGGGTCGCGGTCCTGGGGCTGGTCGCGGACCTGTGGCGGCTGAGGACGCCGTTCCTGCTCGTCGGTACGGCGGTCGCGGCGGCCTTCGTGGTGCCGTACGACGAGACCGGGCTGCCGGCCGGGATCGCGGCCGTGGCCTGGATCGCCTGTGTGGCCGCCGCCTTCCGGGGACTCGACCACGTGGACGGCCTCGCGGGCACGGTCGGGGTGCTCACCGCCTTCGGGGCGGGCGCCTGCGCGGCGGCCGAGGTGATGGACGACCTCGTGGTGCTGCTGAGCGTGCTGGCCGCCGCCCTCACCGGCTTCCTGATGCACAACTGGCATCCCGCGCGGATCGCGTTCGGGGCCAGCGGCTCGCTGTTCACCGGTTTCCTGCTCGCCTCCGCGGGCGTGCTCACCCGCACCGGGTACGACCCGTTGCCCACCGTGGCCGTGCTGTTCGCGCTCACCGCCACCGTGAGTGCCGACGCCGTCCTGGTCGTCCTCACGCGCAGGCTGGCCGGGCGTCCCGTGCTGCGCCGCGGTCCCGACCACCTCGCGCACCGGCTGCGCCGCCTCGGGCCGACCCCGCCGGGTGCGACCGTCCTGCTCGGCGCCGGCACCTTCGCCGCGGTGCTCGTCGGGGTGCTGGTGCACTCGGGCTGGGCCGCGCCGAGGAGCGTGCTGTGGGTGGCCGGAGCGAGTCTGGCGGCCGTCCTGGGGCTGCTGCGCGTCCCGGCGTACGGCCCACGGCGGCAGACCGGGCCGCACAGCGTCCGCACGCACACCGACCCGCACGGCACCCGTGCGCCCGCCCGGGTTCCCGGCACCCGGGGACGGCCCGAGGGCCGCGGCACCCGCGGCCTTCCCGCCGCCCGAGGCGTCACGCGCGCGCGTGCGGACCAATCCGACGCCCCGCGCGCGCGTACGGACCCGTCGGGCGACCCCCCACGCGCACGCGCGCGGACGGCCGTTCCCGGTAGCCGCCCCCGCCCCCGCTCCCGCGGCGAGCAGCCGTTCCGGACCACCCGGCCCCGGGCCCAGTCCGACGTCTACGACTACGACTACGACTACGACGCCCCGGCCCGGGCAGACGCCCCTGGAGCCGGGGTGGCCCGCGGGGTCCGCGAGGCCCTGGGAAGCAGCCGGCCCTACGACGCCGGAGCCGCCGTCCGCGCCTCCCGCGCCCCCCGCCGTCAACCTCCGTATCCGGCTCCGCCACCCCAGAAATCCGCATCACCGCAGGTCAGAGCGTCCTTGCGTGTAAGGGATGGATAAGAGTTGAGCCGGGCAGGCTCAGGTCTGTTGACCCGGCGGTGAGCCTCAGGCACACTTGAGTCCGTTCCACTCAAGTCAGCTGGAGGAATTCACCATGGCACGTGCGGTCGGCATCGACCTGGGCACCACCAACTCCGTCGTCAGCGTTCTGGAGGGCGGCGAGCCCACCGTCATCACCAACGCCGAGGGCGCCAGGACCACGCCGTCCGTCGTCGCCTTCGCCAAGAACGGCGAGGTGCTGGTCGGCGAGGTGGCCAAGCGCCAGGCCGTGACCAACGTCGACAGGACCATCCGGTCGGTCAAGCGCCACATGGGCACCGACTGGAAGATCCACCTCGACGGCAAGGACTTCAACCCGCAGCAGATGAGCGCCTTCGTGCTGCAGAAGCTGAAGCGGGACGCGGAGGCCTACCTCGGCGAGAAGGTGACCGACGCGGTCATCACCGTGCCGGCGTACTTCAACGACGCCGAGCGCCAGGCCACCAAGGAGGCCGGCGAGATCGCCGGTCTGAACGTGCTGCGCATCGTCAACGAGCCGACGGCCGCCGCCCTGGCGTACGGCCTCGACAAGGACGAGCAGATGATCCTCGTCTTCGACCTCGGTGGCGGTACGTTCGACGTCTCGCTGCTGGAGATCGGCGACGGCGTGGTCGAGGTGAAGGCCACCAACGGTGACAACCACCTCGGTGGTGACGACTGGGACCAGCGCGTCGTCGACTACCTGGTCAAGCAGTTCCAGTCCGGTCACGGCGTGGACCTGTCCAAGGACAAGATGGCCCTGCAGCGTCTGCGTGAGGCGGCGGAGAAGGCCAAGATCGAGCTGTCCTCGTCCACCGAGACCACGATCAACCTGCCGTACATCACCGCGTCCGCCGAGGGCCCGCTGCACCTGGACGAGAAGCTCACCCGCGCCCAGTTCCAGCAGCTGACGGCCGACCTGCTCGAGCGTTGCAAGACGCCGTTCTACAACGTCATCAAGGACGCCGGCGTCGCCGTCAGCGACATCGACCACATCGTGCTCGTCGGTGGTTCCACCCGTATGCCCGCGGTCGCCGAGCTCGTCAAGGAGCTGACCGGCGGCAAGGAGGCCAACAAGGGCGTGAACCCGGACGAGGTCGTCGCCATCGGCGCCTCGCTCCAGGCCGGTGTCCTCAAGGGCGAGGTCAAGGACGTCCTGCTGCTCGACGTCACCCCGCTGTCCCTCGGCATCGAGACCAAGGGCGGCATCATGACCAAGCTGATCGAGCGCAACACCACGATCCCGACCAAGCGCTCGGAGATCTTCACCACGGCCGAGGACAACCAGCCGTCGGTGCAGATCCAGGTCTACCAGGGCGAGCGCGAGATCGCCGCGTACAACAAGAAGCTCGGCATGTTCGAGCTGACCGGTCTGCCCCCGGCGCCGCGCGGCGTCCCGCAGATCGAGGTGTCCTTCGACATCGACGCCAACGGCATCATGCACGTCACGGCGAAGGACCTCGGCACCGGCAAGGAGCAGAAGATGACCGTCACCGGCGGCTCCTCGCTCCCGAAGGAAGAGGTCGACCGCATGCGCGAGGAGGCCGAGCGCTACGCGGAGGAGGACCACAGGCGCCGCGAGGCCGCCGAGGCCCGCAACCAGGGCGAGCAGCTCGTCTACCAGACCGAGAAGTTCCTCAAGGACAACGAGGACAAGGTCCCCGGCGAGATCAGGACCGAGGTGGAGTCCGCCGTCGCCGAGCTGAAGGAGAAGCTCAAGGGCGAGGACAGCGCCGAGATCCGTACCGCCACCGAGAAGGTCGCGGCCGTCTCCCAGAAGCTCGGCCAGGCCATGTACGCCGACGCCCAGGCCGGGCAGGCCGCGGGCGGTGCCGGTGAGGCCGGGGCCAGGGCCGACGACGACGTGGTCGACGCCGAGATCGTCGACGACGAGCGCAAGGACGGTGCCGCGTGACGGAGAAGACCCCCGGATTCGAGGAGCACCAGCCACAGCCTCCACCGCAGCAGCCCGACGCCACCCCCGGCGCCACGCCCGAGGAGACCGAGCCGCAGGCCGCCGCCGCCCAGGACAAGGACGCGGCGCAGACCGCGGAGGCGGACTCGACGGCCGGGCTGACGGCCCAGCTGGACCAGGCCCGCTCGGCGCTGAACGAGCGCACGGCGGACCTCCAGCGGCTGCAGGCCGAGTACCAGAACTACCGGCGCCGGGTCGAGCGCGACCGGATCGCGGTACGGGAGATCGCCGTGGTGAATCTCCTGTCCGAGCTCCTGCCCGTGCTCGACGACATCGGCCGCGCGCGGGACCACAACGAACTGGTGGGCGGTTTCAAGTCCGTCGCCGAGTCGCTGGAGACCGTGGTGGCGAAGATGGGGCTGCAGCAGTACGGCAAGGAGGGCGAGCCCTTCGACCCGACGATCCACGAGGCCCTGATGCACTCCTACGCACCGGACGTCACCGAGACGACGTGCGTGGCGATTCTGCAGCCCGGGTACCGGATCGGCGAGCGCACCATCCGCCCCGCGCGGGTGGCCGTGGCCGAGCCCCAGCCGGGCGCGCAGACGGTCAAGCCGGCCGAGGAGTCCGGTACGGCCCAGGCCGCCGAGCAGGGCGAGGACAAGGAGAACGGTGGCCCGGAGGAGGGCTGACGCAACAGCGGACGACGTATGGGAGGAGGGACGTCGGGGATGAGCACCAAGGACTTCATCGAGAAGGACTACTACAAGGTCCTCGGCGTCCCCAAGGACGCCACCGAGGCCGAGATCAAGAAGGCGTACCGGAAGCTCGCCCGCGAGTTCCACCCGGACGCCAACAAGGGCAACGTCAAGGCCGAGGAACGCTTCAAGGAGATCTCCGAGGCGAACGACGTGCTCGGTGACCCCAAGAAGCGCAAGGAGTACGACGAGGCCCGCGCCCTGTTCGGCAACGGCGGTTTCCGCCCCGGGCCGGGCGCCGGCGGCTCCTTCAACTTCGACCTGGGCGACCTCTTCGGCGGGGGCGCCCAGGGCGGGAGCGGCGGCTTCGGCGGCGGCGGCGGTGGCCTCGGGGATGTCTTCGGCGGACTGTTCAACCGGGGCGGGGCGGGTGCGGGCACGCGCACCCAGCCCCGGCGCGGCCAGGACATCGAGTCCGAGGTCACGCTGAGCTTCACGGAGGCCATCGAGGGCGCCACGGTGCCGCTGCGGATGTCCAGCCAGCAGCCGTGCAAGGCCTGTTCCGGCACCGGCGACAAGAACGGCACACCGCGCGTGTGCCCGACCTGCGTCGGCACCGGGCAGGTGGCGCGCGGCTCGGGCGGCGGCTTCTCGCTGACCGACCCGTGCCCCGACTGCAAGGGCCGCGGGCTGACCGCGGAGAACCCGTGCGACATCTGCAAGGGCTCCGGGCGCGCCAAGTCGTCCCGGACGATGCAGGTGCGCATCCCCGCGGGCGTGGGCGACGGGCAGCGCATCCGGCTGCGCGGCAAGGGCGCTCCGGGCGAGCGCGGCGGACCGGCGGGCGACCTGTACGTGGTGGTGCACGTCGGCGAGCACCCGGTGTTCGGCCGCAAGGGCGACAACCTCACCGTCACCGTGCCGGTCACGTTCGCCGAGGCCGCCCTCGGCGGCGAGGTCCGGGTGCCCACTCTGGGCGGGCCGCCGGTGACGCTGAAACTGCCCCCGGGCACACCGAACGGCCGTACGATGCGGGCCCGTGGCAAGGGCGCGGTCCGCAAGGACGGCAGCCACGGCGACCTGTTGGTCACCGTGGAGGTGAGTGTTCCCAGGGACCTGTCGGGGAAGGCTCGTGACGCGCTCGAGGCGTATCGCGAGGCCACCGCCGGCGAGGACCCGCGGGCAGAGCTGTTCGAGGCCGCGAAGGGAGCATGAGATGGACGGCCGCCGCCGCAACCCGTACGGCATCGCGGAGCTGCAGGCGGCCCTGGACGGCGCGGCGGCCACCATGCGGCAGCGCGAGGCCGCCGTCCACGCCTCCTACCGCCGGGACCTCGTCCCGTACCAGGAGGTCCAGCAGACCAGCGCGCTGGTGGTGTGGCGCCCGAAGAAGGCCAAGGACCAGAACTAGCCCCCGCACACGCAGTACACGCACGACGGCGGTCCCGACCTCTCGAAGGCCGGGACCGCCGTCGGTGTGGTGCTGGGCACCCGGTGGCGAACCGCCGATCGGTGAAGGGTCCGTAAAGGGCGTTTGGAGGGGGTTCCGCAAGGCCGCGCGAGCTCTTCACAGCAGCAGCGGAGCGTGGTGTTGTCATCTCGTTAAGTGGTTCAGCTTGACGCCGGTGGTCGCCTCCGCGTTGGCTTTTCAGTCACCTGGGTCGCAATGCTGCGTCCTCGTCCGGAAGGCACCAGAAGTGAGCACCTCGATGCGTCGTATCGTCATAGCCGCGGCCGCGCCCGCGCTGATCTTCTCGTTGGCCTCCTGCGGGGCGCTCGGCGGGTCAGGAGCCGGCGCCGACGCGAGCCCGACCAAGGGCAACGACATGACGGTGGGCCTGCTGCTGCCGGAGACCGCCAACACGCGGTACGACAAGTTCGACTACCCCATCATCAAGGAGAGGGTCGCCGAGCTGACCCGGGGCCAGGGCAAGGTCGAGTACGCCAATGCGGAGGCGGACGCGAGCAAGCAGGCCGGCCAGATGCAGAAGATGATCGACGACAAGGTCGACATCATCCTGCTGGACGCCGTCGACTCGCACGAGATCGCCGGCATGGTGGAGAAGGCCAAGGAGGCCGGTATCCCGGTCATCGCCTACGACCGGCTCGCCGAGGGCCCGATCGACGCGTACATCTCCTTCGACAACGAACTGGTCGGCGAGGTGCAGGGCCGTTCCCTGCTGGAGAAGATGGGCCCCGAGACCAACAGCTCCTCCAAGATCGTCATGATGAACGGCTCGCCCACCGACCCGAACGCCAAGCAGTTCAAGGAGGGCGCGCTCGCCCAGCTCAGCGGGAAGGTGACGATCGCCAAGTCCTACGACACCAAGGACTGGAAGCCGGAGAACGCCCTGGCGAACATGAAGCAGGCGATCGGCGCGATCGGCAAGGACAGCATCCTCGGCGTCTACGCCGCCAACGACGGCATGGCGGGCGCCGTCATCCAGGCCCTCAAGGACGCGGGCGTCGACAAGCTGCCACCGGTCACCGGCCAGGACGCCGAACTCGACGCCGTGCAGCGGATCGTCTCCGGCGAGCAGTACATGAGCGTCTACAAGTCCTACCCGGCCGAGGCCGAGGCCGCCGCCGAGATGGCCGTGGCCAAGGTCCAGGGCAAGGACATCCAGTTCGACGCCCTCACCCGGGACAAGGTCAGCAGCCCCACCCACAAGGACATCCCCGCGCAGCTGGTCTCCGTGGTCGCCCTGACCCAGGACAACATCAAGGAGACGGTCATCGACGACGGCATCTACAAGGCGGCCGACATCTGCACCGCCAAGTACCTGGAGGCCTGCACGGCGATCGGTCTCAAGAAGTAACCACCGTGCCGACGTGCCCCGACGGGGCCGCTCCACCGTCGTCACCTTGCCGCGACGCGCCGGGCGGAGGCCGGGACACACCGGGTGATACCGGTGGTTTCCGGTGGCCGCTCCGGTGGGAGCCGTGTTGCACAGCCGGTCCGGTCCGCGCATAGTTGCGCTGCGGAAGAGGTGGAAACCGGGGGTGTGACGGACCATGGCCGGGCACGGGACGGAGGAGCATCCACACGGTGCCGACCGGCTGTGCGAGGCCGGGGACCGCGTGTACTCCCGGGCCGTACGACGGGGCCGGGTGCCGCGCCGGGACGCCGAGCCGGTGCCCTGCCTGCTGGAACTGGCCCTGCTGCACCCGGACCCCGACGACATGGACTTCCTGGTGCCGACCGCGCCGCAGGAGGTCATGACCCGGCTGCTGCGCGGGATGTACGACGAGGTCAGCGCGAGCCATCGGCGGGTGGGCTCGGTGGTGGCCGCCTTCGAGCGGTACGCCGGGCTGGGCCGCCGGGTGCGGGAGCCCTCCGCGGGCGTCGAGGGCACGGCGATCCGGGTCCTCGACGGACTGTCCCGCATCCAGGCGGCCATGGACGAGGCGACCCAGGCGTGCACCACCGAGGTGCTGACCGTCCAGCCCGGCGGCATCCGCCGCGAGCACGAGTTGTCGGAGGGGCTGCACCGGGCCCTGGCGCTGCGCGGCCGCGGGGTGCGCATGCGGGACCTCTACACCCACGTGGCCCGGCACGGCCAGGGCCTGCTCAACTACCTGGAGCTGATGGGCGACACGGTCGAGGCGCGCACGCTCGACGAGGTCATCGACCGGCTGATCCTGTTCGACCGCACGGTCGCCTTCGTGCCCGCCAACGCCGACCGCACGATGGCGCTGGAGCTGCGTCATCCCGGGCTGGTGGAGTACCTGGTGACGGTCTTCGAACGGCTCTGGCGGCTGGCCATCCCGCTGACCGCGCCGCTGCCCGACACCGGCATCGAGGGCATCTCCCACCGCGAGCAGTCCATCGCCGCGCTGCTGGCCGAGGGCCACCAGGACGCGGTGATCGCCGAACGGCTGGGCATCAGCGTCCGCACCTGCCGGGCGCACATCGCCCGCCTGTCGGAGACCCTGGGCGCGGCCAGCCGTACGCAGCTGGGCGTCCGCATCGCCCAGGCCGGCCTGGACGGGCCGCCGCGCACCTCCGGCGGTGCGTCACTCACCGCTCCTGGCCAAGAATCCCCGACCGCCCGATGAGGTAGCCGAGTTGTGCCCGGCTCGCACTGCCGAGGGTGGCGGCGAGCTTGGCGACGTGCTCACGGGCGGTCCGCACGTTCATGCCGAGACGGTCGGCGATGACGGCGTCGGTGTGCCCTTCGACGAGGAGGGCGGCTATGGCCCGCTGCCGGGCCGTGACGCCGCCTGTGGAGGGCTGGTGGACGGTGCGGGGGTACATGGGGGTGGCGAGGTGCCAGAGGCGCTCGAAGGTGGTGGCGAGGTAGGCGACCAGGGAGGGTTGGCGGACTTCGAGGGCGAGGGTGCCGTCCGCCGTGACGGGCACGAAGGCGACGGCGCGGTCGATGACTATGAGCCGGTCGGTGACCTCGTCGAGGGAGCGTGCTGTGACATCACCGGTCAGTTGCTCGTGGTAGGCGGGCACCGAGGGGATGTGGCGCAGCGTGTGCTGGTAGAGGGTGCGGATACGACCGCCGCGGTCCAGCAGTGCCTGATCGCGGTCCAGCGCCACGCCCCGTGCCGCCTCAGCACGCCGTCCGAGGAGGCCGGAGTGCGGCTGTACACACAGGACTTCCTCACTCGCTTCGGCCATGGCCTCGGTGATGGCTCGGTTGATCCTCCGGGTGCCGCTGAGGACCCTGAGCGCCGGTGTGTCCTGCTGCCCGGCGTACCTGCCGTCGATGCGCATCAGCGGCTCGAAGGTTTGGGCCAGCCGTTCCTCGCGCCGTCGTTCCTCGGCGATGCGTTCCCCGGACGCGCGCAGCAGCCGCTGAAGGGCGGCGACGGGCGCCACCGGCTCCAGTCGGCCGAGATCCTCGACCGCCGGATGCAGCAGGCCGAAGTCGATGAGGCAGGGCACCCGTTCCGCCTCCCCGGCACGCACCCACCCGCTCCGCAGGGCGCGTTCGTACAGCTCCGCGCCCGCAGGGCACAGGTCCTCCGCACCGTGCCCTGGATGACGTGTCGGGCTCACACAGTCCTCCCGTGGCTTCGGTGTTCCTGTTGCAGGATCCCCGACTGGGCGATGAGGTAACCGAGTTGGGCGCGGCTCCCGCTGCCGAGGATGGCGGCGAGCTTGGCGATGTGGGCCCGGCAGGTGCGGACGTTCATCCCGAGGCGGCGGGCGATGGCCTCGTCGACGTGGCCCTCGATGAGCAGCTTTGCTATGGAGTGCTGGATGTCGGTGATGCCGCCGGGCGCGGTCTCGTAAGGAGCACCGGCGCTCAGTGGGACCGATCGGCCCCACATGAACTCGAACACCTTGATCAGGTAACGGACGAGGCCCGGGTGGCGGAGTTCCAGGGCGACCTGCTGGTCGTCGCGGGCGGGGATGAAGGCGACGGTCTCGTCGCACACGATGAGGCGTTCCACCACCTCGTCGATCGTGCGGTACTCCACCTTTCCGTTCGACAGCTGGGCCACGTAGGCCAGCTTCTCGGGGCTGTAGCGGGCCGTGTGCTGATAGAGGGTCCGGATGCGTACGCCCCGCTCGATCAGTGGCCGATCCCGTTCAAGGCCCTGAGTGAGGCTGCGCTCGGAGAAGCGGTCGTCGCTGGGCTGGATGGTGAGCATCTCGGTGTGGCACTGGGTCGTGGCCAGGTTGAGTGCCGCGTTGATCCGCTTGCCCCCTTCCAGCACCGTGATCGAGTGGTCGGTCGTCGCGGACTGCGCGCTGAGCGCGAGGAACGGCTCAAAGAGGTCCGCGAGCTGGATGGACAGCCGCCGACGCTCCGTGATCTCCCGTTCGAGGGGGTGGAGTCGCTCGGCCAGTGCGACCGACGGGTGCACCGGGCGCAGCCAGTCCGCGTCGTCCGGATCCGGGTGGAGAAGGGCGAACTCGACGAGGCAGGGGGCGCACTCGGCATCCGCCCGGGCGATCCGCCCCAGGCGGAGGGCGTTCGCATAAAGTCGGACACCTTCCTCGCAAAGTTCGGTCATCGCATGGGGATGCGTCGCCTTGGTCTGATTTGCCACGAAATCTCCACCCCCCAGGGTCCTGAATATGCAGGAACATGATGCATCGATCCTGTGGCCATGACGTGCCGGAATGAGCCATCGTCTTATTTGACGGGGGAAGAGGAGACTTTCAAGTGAGGACGAAGCCGACTATGCGTAAGAGAATGCTTCGCTCGGTGCTTGTGGCCGCCTTCTCCGCCGTCATGGCCTTTGGGGCGCTGGGTGGTCACTCCGACGTGAAGGGTGACACTCGTGCGGACAGCCACTGGCCGGCGGTGGTGGTCGCGGGCCCTGACGACTCGCACTGGCCGGTGTCTCCCGCGGCGGACTCGGAGAGCTGATGTGACCACACCACCCGACGACCGCTCCTTCCGTCGTGAGATGGCCACCGCCTACCGCTCCGGCTGGCACTTCATCGACCTGGTCACCGCCATCCCCCACAGCGGCGACTCGCTGATGGTGACCGTCTTCGGTGAGCCGGTCGTCGTCACGCGGGACGAGGACGGAGACGTACGGGCGTACCGGTGCCTGCGGCGGCCACGGGGGGCGCCACAGCCCGTACGGTGTGCCGTCCGCTATGGAATGATCTTCGTGAACCTGGACCAGCGGGACCACCGGCAGGTGGCGCCGGAGCCCGCCGACCTCAGGACCATCTCCGCCACCCCCCGCAGTGCCTGACGCGATTCCCCCGTCGTAACAGATCGCTCAGGTGCTTCCCCCCGCAGCGGCGTCACCGTGACCTGAACACGGTGACGCCGCTGCAGTTTTCCCGGAAACCTCCGGTTAACGGCGCATTCGATCACTGGCCGGAAAAGGCCGTGCGCGCTCAGTCGCGGCCCAGCGCCCGGGTCGGCCCGATCTCGGTCACCACGTGAGGCGGGTTCGGCGGCGGGGTCCGCTCTTTTTTGAGCTCTCGGCTTCGTCCGGACGTGCGCGCGTTCCTCCGGCGCCGCCCGCCGCCGCTCGTCCATCCGGCGCACCGCGACCGGCGCACCGCGACCGGCGCACCGCGACCGGCACACCGCGACCGGCACACCGCGACCGGCACACCGCGACCGGCACACCGCGACCGGCGCG
>NZ_QFDQ01000061.1 GCF_003270085.1 Streptomyces triticisoli
GATCCCGGATCGGGCCCTGGGGGTGGGTCTTGGGTCGTTTCCGGGTCGGCCCTGGGTGCCCCCTGGAGGGGCTCTGGGGTGGGCCTTGGGTTGTTTCCGGGCAGGGCCCTGGACCGGATCCCGGGCCGATCCCGGATCGGGCCCTGGGGGTGGGTCTTGGGTCGTTTCCGGGTCGGCCCTGGGTGCCCCCTGGAGGGGCTCTGGGGTGGGCCTTGGGGGGTTTCCGGGGCGGGCCCTGGGGGTGGGTCTTGGGTCGTTTCCGGGTCGGCCCTGGGTGCCCCCTGGAGGGGCTCTGGGGTGGGTCTTGGGCTGTTTCCGGTCCGGGCCCTGGGGCGGGCCTTGGACCGGATCCCGGGCCGGATCCCGAATCGGGCCCTGGGCCCAACCTGGGCCGACCCAGGGCCGGACCCGGGCCCGACCGGGCACCCCCGGGCCGGATCCCGGCCCATGATCACCGCCCTTGGCCGGAGGCGCCCAGGCCGCCGGGGTCGGGGTCAGTCCCTTGAGCGGGGTCGGGATCAGCTCCTTGACCGGAGCTGGGAGCAGCCCCTTGGCCGGGGCCGTACACCGCGCGCGGACCCACCGTGCCGGCGCCCGCCGCGGTGACCCGGTGGCGCAGTTCGCGGTCGGCGGTGGCGACCACCCGGACCCGGCCCACCGCGGCGGCGACCAGCCGGACGATGTGGTCGTCGCCGCTGCCGGGGGCCTCCTCGACCCGTACCCCGGGCACGGACGGCACGCCCCGCGCGGCGCCTTCCAGAACCAGCACGATCTCCAGCGGGCCCGCCACGCCAGGGACGCCGCCGGACACGTACCCGGCGAGCCGGTCGCGCAGACGTTCGGCGGCACCTCGCCGGTCGCGCCACCAGCCGTCGGGGACGGAGCCGACGACATTGGCCCCGTCGACGATCAGCAAGGCGGGGGCAGGGCCCGGGGCGTGTTCCGGGGTGGGCGGCGGAGTCGGCATCCGTGGGTCCTTCCGGTCGGGTTCAGGCGCGGGCCCAGTCCGCGGTGATCCGGCCCACCGCCTCCACGACGCGGGCCGTGAGCTGCTCGTCGGTGCGCAGTCCGATACCGAACTCCAGGTGCAGGAAAGGTACGTGCTGTGCCGCGGCCTTGCGGCCCTGCACGTTCCGCCGGCCCTGCAGCGGGCACGCGCGCGTCCAGGCCCGGCACACCCCGAATCCGTGCTCGCACAGGGAGTCCGCCAGCCGTTGACCCTCGGGGCGGGCAACCTCGCCGACGGCCGTGGAGGCGACGACGTCGTACCCGGGAACGGAGGCAGCGGCGAAGCCGTGCAACTGGATGCCGGGCAGCCCGCGGCGGACCAGTTCCGCGCAGACGGCGTGGAAGACGGTGTCCTGCCGGTGTGCCACGTCCGCCGCGTTCCCCCGCCCGGCTCTGCGGTGGGCACCCGCGAGCACGAGCACGCCGCCGGGGGAGCCCCGCAGCACACACACCCCCAACTGCTCGGTGCCCCGATCGGCCACGGGGTGCGGCACCTGCACCGACCAGCGCGCCCGGCTGTCCAGAGCGACGTACACCCGCCCCCAGCCGCGCGGCGTCACCGCGTCGTCGCCGAGGTCGGCCACCTCGGCACACCGTAGTCCCGAGACCGAGTCGACGAGCGTCCGCACGGTGAAGTCCAGCTGCGAAAGCCGCTGCCGGGCCTGCTCGAACCGGCCGTCCAGCAGCAGCCCGATTCCCTCGGCGACCCCGCCCCGGTCGGCCTGCGCCGACGGCCGGTAACCGCGTCCCGGGCCGAACCGGCCGGTGTAGCCGGCGACCACGTCCGCGAGGTCGGCACCCTCCGCGCGGCTTGCTCCCATGGTGGTGACGATATCCGGGCGCCGGGGAGCACGTCAGGCCCGATCCGCGACACCGTGCCGGCCCGCCTCGTGCACTCCACCCACTTCCGGCCCCGGTCGACGGCCCTGGACCGGCACCCGCTCGGGCATCCGAACGGCAGGGACGAGCCGGGGCCGGCGGACGGCCTGGGTGCGGCTGGCCGGGCGTTGTCCAGGAAGGCGTGCGAGCGGCGCCCGGGGAACTGGTGAACGAACTGCTTATGATGTTCCGAGTTTCAGGGTTCCCGTATCCGCGATACGGAGGGCTGCAGGAAGGTGCACCAGGCCATGCGGAGAAGGCCGGCAGACCCCGTGGGAGCCGCTCCCGCGGACGGGCCCACGGCCACCGAGCGGGGACGGGCCGCGGCCGGGGCCGCCCACGGCACCTGGCTCACCCTCGGCAAGGACGGCCGGCTCAGTCTCTACGCCCCCACCGACGGTGGGCTGTTGAGCTGGACGGAAGCCGTCGTCGGCGGCCCCGAGTGGAGTGGACCGTACTTCGTGGCCGTGGCCGGGCTGACTCACGTGACGGTGGTGCAGGGCGCCGACACCTATGTGCACTTTCTCGGCCGCAGGGAGCGTACCGGCGCGGACGGCTCGCGCACCGTCGACATCGTCCATGCCATTCAGTACCAGACGGGGCTCGCCTTCACCGACTGGCGCTCGCTGGGCAACCCCCACCAGGACCGGGAGCAGGGTGCGCGACTGGGGCCGCCGGTGGGCGCGGTCGCGCCGGACGGCACCGTGCACGTCTTCGCCCGCGGTGCCCAGGGCGGCCTGATGCTGCGTCGCGAGCTCCCCAACGGCAAGTGGCGGGCCTGGGAGGACCTGCGGGGCGCCGGTGTCGACGCGCTGCCCGCGCCGGTGGCCCTCGCCAGTGGCCGGATCGAGGTCTGTGCCGCCGCCAGGACCGGTGTGCTCATCTGGCGCCAACTGGAGCCGGGCGGTGACTTCACGGGGCCGCGAGGCTTCTCGCTGAGCCCGGTGCCGGGCACGGTCGCCGCGCTGGAGACCGGCCCGGACCGGCCCACCTTTCTCTGGGCGGACGCCGTCTCCGGTGGCGCCGCGGCCTGGCGGGTGGGCGGCTCGCCCGTTGCGCTGGGCGGATCCGCGGCCGAGGGGCCGTACGCGACGCTGCGCACCTCGCTGGACGAGGAGGACTGGGTCCTCCTGGCCCACCGCGGTCCTCAGGGGTCCGCGGTGCTCGGCCTGGGCGCCACCGAGAAGGAGGCGGACGGCTTCTGGTGGTACGACCTGGCGGAGGTCTGCCAGGGGACTCCTGCCCTGGCCCGGGACGGGCGCGGGCGGGTGGTCGTGGCGCTGATCGGTCCCGACGGGGTGCCGAAGGTGGCACGCCAGGAGGCCGGTGCCGGCCTCACCCTCACCCGCTGGCACCGGCTCTGACGTTCCCTCCACGCGGAAGCTGCCCGCCGGACGCGGGCGGCCCCGCTGTGAGGATCAACCGCCGGTCGCGGGGGACTTCTTGGCGGACTCGGGGATGGCGGAGTCGGTGCGGATCGCCTTCCAGAGCTGCGTCGCCTGGGGCTCCGCGGCCACGACGCGGTTGGGGTCCACCTTGTCGTACTCCACGGGCAGCATGATCGTCTCCATGCTGGAGGGGTCGACGCCGTTCAGACTGCGCCCGAACTCCGCCAGCTTGGTGAGCGAGGCGAGTTCGGAGTCGGTGGTGAGGGCCGCGGTGAGTTCGTCGGCGATCTTGTATGACTTGGCGGGGCTGCCCAGAAGGTCCTGCTTCTTGATCTCACTCAGCAGGTTCAGCATGAACTGCTGCTGGAGGCTGATGCGTCCGAGGTCGCTGCCGTCGCCGATGCCGTGCCGGGTGCGGACGAACTGCAGGGACTGGGTGCCGTCCAGGCGGTGTGTGCCGGCGGTCAGGTTCAGTCCGCTGGACTTGTCGTGGATGTCCTGGTCGACGGTGACGGTGACCCCGCCGATGGCGTCCACCAGCTCCTTGAAGCCGGCGAAGTCTATCTCCACGTAGTGGTCCATGCGGATGCCGGAGATCTGCTCCACGGTCTTGACCACGCAGGCCGGGCCGACCTGCGCGTAGATGGAGTTGAACATCACGCGGTTCGCCGACGGCACCGTGGCGCCGTCGGACTTGGTGCACTCGGGCCGGGTGACCAGGGTGTCGCGGGGGATGCTGATGGCAACGGCCTTGGTGCGGCCCTCGGGTATGTGCATCACCAGTGCGGTGTCGGAGCGGGCGCCGGAGACCTTGCCGGTGTTCAGCGCCGCGTTGGCCCCGGCCCGCGAGTCGGAGCCCAGGATCAGTATGTTCTGACCGGAGGTGGGCAGCTTCTCGGGTCGGTCGTCGCCGATGGCCCTGTCGATGTCGACGCCCTTGATGTTGCTGTCGAGGCCACTGTAGAGCCAGTAGCCGACGCCCCCTGCGGCCAGCACCAGCACCAGCAGCGTCAACAGCACGATGCGTCCCCAGCGTCTCCTGGTACGCGGGGGAGGCCCGCCGGCCGGTGTCTTCGGGGCATGCCGGGACTCCGTCATGTTCGACATCGTGTTTGATTCCTCTCCTTACGGGCTCCGCGCCGGCGGAGTGGCAGGGCCCGGGTGGGGGAGGCCGGCCCACTGCGTGGTCAATGCAGTGGGAGAACTATAGGCAACTCGACCTGCGGGTCTTGCGGGTGGGCGACGCGGGAGGGCTCGCCGGTACGGCATGTTGGCCTTCTTGACCTTGCTTAAGATTCACTTAAGATGTCGAATCTGTGATCGACGGTTGAGAGTGTCTTCACCGAAGGTCACGGAATCGTGCGATGCCCAGGCGGCCGGGGGGCAGGTCGGGCATGCCGAGCAGGGGTGGGCGTCCACTGTGGAGTGGTGTGCCGTCCGGTGGGCGAAGTGCATGGGCAGGAGTACGAGTTGGCGGGTCATCCGCGTCTGAGCGTTGTCGTCCCGTTCCAGGACGTGGAGGTCTACCTCGCCGAGTGTCTGGAGTCGATAGCGCGCCAGTCGTTCCGCGACTTCGAGGTGATCCTCGTCGACGACGGCTCCACTGACAGGTCCACCCGGATCGCCGAGGACTTCTGCGCCCGTGACCCGCGCTTCCGACTCATCCGCCAGGAGCCGCACGGCCCCGGCCACGCCCGCAACACCGGCCTGCGCGCGATGCACCCCAGGGGCGAGTTCCTCGCCTTCGTCGATGGCGACGACGTCATCCCCGAGTACACCTACGAACTGCTGGTGCGTACCCTGGCGGAGTCCGGCTCGGACTTCGTCTCCGGCAACGTGCAGATGATGAACTCCACGGCGAAGTGGCAGTCCCCGCTGCACAGGGGCCCGATGCAGAAGAATCGGCGCGGTACCCACATCACCAGGTTCGATGCGCTGATCTACGACCGCACCGTCTGGAACAAGGTGTTCCGGCGGTCCTTCTGGGACCACCACGCCATCGAGTTCCCCGAGGGTGTCCTGTACGAGGACTCCTGGGTCAACATGTTCGCCCACTTCCGGGCCGAGAAGGTCGACGTCATCACTGACATCGTCTACTTCTGGCGGCGCCGGGAGGGCGGGGCCGCCCCCTCGATCACGCAGCGCCACACCGAACTGTCCAACCTGCGCGACCGGGTCTCGGCGGTGCAGTCGGTCAGCCGCTTCCTCGCCGATCCGCGCTCGGGCCAGTACGAGGAGAGTAAACGCAAGTACGACCTCGCCTGCCTGACGTCCGACCTGATGCTCCATCTGAAGGTGCTGCCGGACGCCGACGAGGAGTACCGCGAGGCCTTCATGCAGTGGGCCAACGAGTTCCTCGACGAGGCCGACCTCACCATCATCGACGAACTGCCCGCGGACGCCCGGGTCAAGTGGCACCTGGTACGGGCAGGGCGGCTGGCCGAGCTTCTCGAAGTCATCGAGTTCGAGCGGCGCGGCGGTCCCATGCCCGTACATCGCCGCTTCCACCGCTACCTGAAGTACCCCTACCTCGGGGACCGGGAGGTGGGCCTGGACAAGAAGGCGTACCGCCTCGACAAGGAATTCTCCCTGCACGGTTCACTCACCGGAGCCGGCTGGAACCCCGACTCCGATCAGCTGACGCTCACCGGCACGGCGTACATCCGTTTCATCAACGTGCACAAGAAGCACATGTCGGTGAAGGCGATCGCGCTGCGCAACAAGAGGCAGGGGCGCACGCTCATCGCCTCGGCGAGGACCACCTATGCCCCGCAGGCCACGGAACAGTCGCAGCAGAATCGTTACTGTTACGACTGGGCCGGCTTCGAGACACGCTTCGACACGAGCCGTCTGAAGCAGAAGGACAAGTGGGTCGAGGGCACGTGGGACGTCGCCGCCGGTGTCCTCAGCCGCGGGCTGTTCCGCTACCGGGGCATCGACCGGGGCGCCGCGGGCAGCGCGGCCAACCCGCCGTACCGGTACGTCGACCGCAACACGCGCATCCTGCCGCTGTTCGTGCAGGGCAAACTCAAGCTGCGCGTGGAGATCGTGCGCTGCCGGATCACCGGACACCGCCTCGTCGGTGAACAGCTCGAACTGCGCGGTGTCTACCTCGGCCCCACCGTGCCCGAATGGGGCAAGTTCCGGATCACCAGCATGGGTGGTGCCGGGCGCCACGACGCCTGGGTGCGCTTCACTCCCGGCGGCGAGGGCTGGTGCACCTTCACCACCCGGCTGCCGATGCACACCCTCGTCCCGGGGTTCCGGGCCGGTGCCCAGGGCGAGGCGGAGATCCCGCAGTCCTGGAGCATGGGCAGCAACGGCTGGAAGACCACCTTCCACGTCGAGGGCCGGAAGATGACGATCTACCCGGTCATGGCCGAGGACACGGCTGACGGGCACTACCGCATGCCCGCCTCGCTGCAGACCCGCGAGGGCGACCGCGAGGTCGTCGTGCACCGCAACGGCTCCGGCTATCTGGTCCTGTTCGAGCGCGCGACCCTGCCCACGGCGACCGGCTTCGCCTGGCGTGAGGACGGCTCGCTGGAGATCAGCGGCCGGTACGCGGCCGCGGACCGGCTCTCCGAGGCCGAGTACCGGTCCGCCCACATGGTCGTGCGGTCACGGTCACACGGCGCCGAACGCAAGGTCCCCCTCGTCTGGGACGGCAGGAACTTCCGCTGTGTGCTGACCCCGGCCGCGATGCGGACCCTGGGTGGTGACATCCCGCTCGCGGCCGGCCGCTGGGACTTCTTCCTGCGCCGCCAGGACCTCTCCGCGGTGGCCCGCGAGGACCGGCTCGAAGACCTGATGGTGAAGATCGAACAGGATCTCGTGGCCGCGTTTCCGCAGGAGTACGAGGAGAACGAGCGCCGCTACGAACTCCAGGCGGAGGCCTACGACCGTCTGAGCCTGCTCGTCCACTCCGCCATGCCCGACCACGCCCGCGGCCCGTACCGCCAGAAACTGCTGCGCACCAAGGCCTATCCGGCGGCCCGTCGCACACCGGTGCGCCCCGCGGTGCTCTTCGACGCCTTCAAGGGAACCCAGTACTCCGACAGCCCCCGGGCCCTGCACGAGGAACTGCTCCGGCGTGGCGCCCGCCTCGACCACCTGTGGGTCGTGCGCGACGACCAGGTTCCGCTCCCCTCGAGCGTCACCCCCGTCCGCATGTGGTCCCCCGAGTGGTACGAAGCCCTGGCCACCAGCCGGTACATCGTCGCCAACAACCACCTCCCCGATTGGTTCCTCAAGCGCGACGGCCAGGTGGTCGTGCAGACCTGGCACGGTACACCGCTGAAGAAGATCGGCCACGACATCGAGGCCATCCACTTCGCCGACCAGCGCTACCTGGAACGGGTCGAGAAGGAGGTGAAGAGCTGGGACATGCTGGTCTCGCCCAACAGCTTCTCCACCCCGATCCTCAAGCGCGCCTTCGGCTTCGCGGGCGAGATGGTCGAGTCCGGCTACCCGCGCAACGACATCCTGCGCCGCTCCGGCATGGAGCAGCGCGAGCAGTGGATCCGCCGGCGCATCGGGCTGCCCAGGAACAAGCGCGTCGTGATGTACGCCCCCACCTGGCGCGACGACCAGTTCTACGCGCCGGGCAAGTACAAGCTGGACTTCCGCATCGACCTCGCCGACGCCCGTGCCCGGCTGGGTGACGACCACGTGCTCCTGGTCCGCCGCCACCCCAACGTGGTGGATCCGGTCCCGGGGGCCGGTGACGGCTTCGTCTACGACGTCTCCGACTACCCGGACATGGCGGATCTCTCCCTCATCACCGACGTGATGATCACGGACTACTCGTCCCTGATGTTCGACTACGTCAACACCGGCCGCCCCATTCTCTTCTTCACCTACGACCTCGACCACTACCGCGACACCCTCCGCGGCTTCTACTTCGACTTCGAGCGCAGCGCGCCCGGGCCTCTGTTGTCCACCTCCGAGGACCTGGTGACCGCCGTCCGCGACATCGACCGCATCCAGGACGCCTACGCCGAGCGCTACCGCTGGTTCCAGCGCGAGTTCTGTGACCTGGACGACGGGTACGCCTCCGCGCGGCTCGCCGACCGCATGCTGGTCGCGGGTGGCGACCTCGCCTCCGAGGACGCGCAGGCCCCGGCGGGCGGCACCGTCGACACCCGGCACACGGGCCGCGCGCTCACCCCGCTCACCCCGGCCCAGGGGGACTCCCAGGACTGGTTCACCTCGCAACGGCCTACCGCACAGCAGCCCCGGGCCGGGGCCGGCACGATGACGAGAGCGGTGCCGGCCCAGCCGGGCCCGGCGTCCCGACCCTTCCCGGTCGGCCGGCAGACACCCGCCGGGCAGAATCGGCCCGCGACTCCTTCCCAGACGACGCAGTTGACGCCCACACGGCTTCAGCAGCCGTTCGGACGGTCCGCGCCGCCGCAGTCGGACGACGGCCGGACGCACGAGGACGTGAGCGTGTGACACCGAGGACGGTCGGCCATGTCCCCGGCGGGCCGCCCCGGCAGCCGGCCACCCCGAACGGCCGTCGACAGCCATGACCACGCCCGTGAAGCAGCCGGAGGCGGCCACCGCACCCGGCACCCGCAGACGCCCGGACGGGTGTCCCGTCGGCGTACCTTCAGCCGGTCCGCACCCGGAGCAGCAGGGCGAAGTGGTCGGACGCGCCGGTGTCACGCACGGTGCACCGGACGCGGGGCAGCCCGGTGAACAAGTAGTCCAGTTTGTGCCCGGAGACATGGGTGGGCCGGCCGGAGCGGGACGACGCGGACTCCTGGTCGCACTCCCGGTGCGTGCGGTAGGGGCCGCCCGACCAGACCCACGAGGCGGGGTTGCGGGACCCCGGCGGATCCACGTTCAGATCCCCGCCGTAGACCGTGCGCCGCGCGGGCACCGCGGCCGCCAGCGCCTTGAGCTGGTCGTCGCGCAACTCCCAGTCCGGATGGGCGCGGTCGCTTCCCGGCGGGCTGAGGTGGGCGGTGCACACCCGGACGTCATGCGCCGCGGCCGTGGCACAGAGAGCGCCCCGCCGCAGTCCTACGGAGGGCTGCTGTGCGGCCACCGCGGTGACGGCGGACAGCCGGTACGACGAGAGCAGTGCGAAACCCGCGGTGCCCTGCCCGGGCCCGGCACAGCGAACGTCGCTGGTGCGGCCCGAGGCGTCACGCCAGGTGTAGGGCCGGAACTCCGTGTGCCAGGACCGGCCGAGGGCCGCGCGTACCGCCTCCAGATCACCGGCACAGGTCTCCTGCAGGAGGACCACCCGGGCCCCGGACCGGGTGACGAGCCCTTCCAGCTCGCCCCGCTTCGCGGCGCGGCTCCCGGTTCCCCGGCAGTTCCACTGCTCCACACCGCACATGTTCCAGGTCGCCACGGTGAGTGCCCGCTCCGAGGCGAAGGACCGGGCCGGCCCGGACGCCTGTACCACGGTCAGCACGACGGCGAGGCCCAGCAGCGCCGCCGCGGCGGCAACGGCCCTGCGCCCGTGGTGTCCGCGACGGCCGGGTCCGGGCCGGGGGATGGTCCGAGGCATCGGGACATCATGACCGGCCGACCCGTCAAACGCCAAAGAGTGGAACCTCAGCATGTCTAAAGCACCCGCGAAGGGCCGCCAGGTGATCCAGGGGATAGACGCCTCCGGCGGCCACCCCGTCGAGTACCGCTTCTCCCACGCCAGGAGCGGCAACCGGCACCTGATGGTCGTCTTCGCCAACCTCTTCGCTCCGGACGACTACGGCTGGGCCACCGGCATCCTCGACAACCTCCGGTCCAACATTCTCTGGATCCGTGACCGGTTCGACGGCGGCAACACCTACTACCTGTGCAAGGACATGGACTTCGCCGTCGAGAGGTCCGTGATCGGGCTCATCTCGAAGGTGATGAAGTCCCTTGGACTCGCACCCGGCGACGTCACCCTCTGGGGCAGTTCGAAAGGCGGGAGTGCGGCTCTGCACTTCGGCCTGAGGTACGGATTCCGCAACATCGTCGCCAGCGTTCCGCAGTTGCGGATCGGCACGTTCGTACGCGACGTGTATCCGGACGTCGGCCGGCACATGCTGGGCGAGACGATGCCGGACGACAACGTCCGTGTCCTCGACGCGATCCTGCCCGGCCTGCTGGAGTCGGGTGCGAACCCGGACGCGCACATCTACCTGGTGTCCTCGCCGCAGGACGAGCAGTACAACAGCCAGGTGGAGCCGTTCCTGGGGCTGTTGCAGCGGTACCGCAACTTCAACTTCATCTTCAGCGAGTCCCCGTTCATCAGCGACCACGGGAAGGTGACCCAGCGCAACACGCCGCCTCTGCTCGGGATCGCCTACCTGCTCGTCGAGGGAATCGCCCCCCGTATCGGCCTCACCCGCCACGGGTACGAGGAGCCCGACGCCGACAGGTCCGGGATCGAGGCCTACCTGAAGTCGACCTCGGTGGTGCAGGACTCGTTCGCCCCACCCGTCGTGACCGTGCCCGCGATGGACGGGATGCTGCCCCCCGAAGGTGTTCACCTCGCGGGGCACGCGCCCGGAGCCGTGCGCGTGAGCCTCTGGGAGAACGGCACCTACCTGGCGTCCGCCCCGGTCGCCGCCGACGGCGGCTGGGTCTGGAACCGGGACAGGCCGTGGAGCACGGGCCCCCATGTGGTGAGGCTCTTCTCCGTGGACGCGAACGGCTACCAGTCCGCACGCGCCGATGTCCGGTTCACCGTCTCCGAACACGCGGCGGCGCGGTCGGACGCGCACGTCATGAACGTCTCGGCCGGTGCGGCAGCCACCGGGTACTGAGCCCACCCGAGTACGCAGTACGACAGAGACTGGATCCACGCACATGTCCAAAGCACCCGCGAACGGCCGGCACCTGCTCGTCGGCGTCGAAGCCTCGGGGACGTTTCCGGTCGAGTACCGGTTCGCCCATGCCAAGAGCGGCAACCGGCACCTGGTCGTCGTCTTCGCCAACTTCTCGGCCCCCGACGACTACGGCTGGTCGAACGGAGTCTTCGACAACGTGCGGGCCAACATCCTGTGGATCCGTGACCGGTTCCACGGGATGAACAGCTACTACCTGTGCAAGGAGATGGACTTCGGGCTGGAGGAGTCCGTCGCCGCCCTGATCTTCAACGTCATGAAGGCCCTGTCCCTCACTCCGGACGACGTCACCCTGTGGGGCGGCTCCAAGGGCGGCAGCGCGGCACTGTACTTCGGGCTGCGCTACGGCTTCCGCAACATCGTCTCCATCGTGCCGCAGTTCCTGATCGGGACGTATGTGCGGAAGGTCCATCCCAGGGTGGCCGCCTTCATGCTGGGGGAGGGGGTGCCGGAGGAGAACGTGCGGGCCGTGGACGCGATCCTGCCCGACCTGGTCCGTTCCGAGGCCCACCGCACCGCGAACATCTACCTCCTCTCCTCACCCCAGGACGAGCAGTACCCGGAGCAGGTGGAACCCTTCCTGGGCCTCTTCCAGAGGTACGAGAACTTCAACTTCATCTACAGCGAGTCGCCGTTCATCACCGACCACACCCAGGTCACCCGACGCAACGTACCCGCCCTCATGGGCATCCTGAACCTGCTCGCGGACGGCCTCCCACCGCGCCTCGGCCACGTCCGCAACGGGTACGAGGAACCTGACCGCGACCCGTCGGCCATCACCTCCTACCTCACCGCCACCTCCGTGGTGAGAGGGGAGGAGTTCCCGCCGCCCGTGGTGACGGCGCCGGCGCCGCAGGAGGAGGTGCGCCGGGACGCCGTACGGTTCACTGGCTACGCCCGGGGAGCCGTCCGAGTGGTCGTCTGGGAGCACGGGAAGTACTTGGGGCAAACCGATGTCGCCGCCGACGGCAGCTGGTCCTGGGAGCTGGGCAGGGCCTGGAGCAGGGGTAAGCACCCCGTGAAGCTCTACGGGGTGGCCCCGGAGGGCTTCCAGACGGCGCGGATCGAGGTGAACTTCACTGCGGTGGACGGCGCGGACACGGCTGCGACCGTTCCGGCAGGTCCCGGGACACAGCCTCCGAGCCTGGACTCCGTGCTGTCGGGAGCGGAGGAGAGCCTGTCCGCGCCCGTGGTGCTGGAACCCATGGCCCACGAACAGGTGATGGACCCCCGGGTGGTGTTCGCCGGGTCTGCCACGGGCGCGGCCCAAGTGGGATTTTGGGAGAGCGGCGTGCTGCTGGGACGCGCCGAGGTCGCCCCGAACGGCAGCTGGTCATGGGACTCGGGCCGGCCCTGGAGCGAGGGCATGCACGTGGTCGACGTCTTCACGGTGGACGCCTCCGGCGGCAAGTCACCGGTGACCCGCGTGCTCTTCACCGTCATGAACGCCTCTGCCGGGGCGGCGACGACCCCGTACTACGGGGGGAACCACTAGGCGGGGTGCGCCCTCCGGCCGGGCGCACGACGCGCCGATCCGAAGAGGGCCTCCGCCGCCGGCGGAGGCCCTCTTCAGCTGTCGGTGTGCGGGACGGCTACGCCGGAACGCTCGCCACCCCCGGCTGAAGGAACCGCTTCCCGTTCACCCGCTCGCTGACGCCCTCGCGGTCCAGGTACGGCGTGATGCCGCCCAGGTGGAAGGGCCAGCCGGCGCCGGTGATCAGGCAGAGGTCGATGTCCTGGGCCTCGGCGACGACGCCCTCGTCGAGCATCAGGCCGATCTCCTGGGCCACCGCGTCCAGGACACGGGCGCGGACCTGGTCCTCCGTCAGGACCACATCGCCCTGCTTCAGGAGCGCGGCGACCTCCGGGTCCAGCTCGGGCTTGCCGCTGTCGTAGACGTAGAAGCCGCGCTTGCCGGCCTCGACGACCGCCTTGAGGTTCGAGGAGACCTTGAAGCGGTCCGGGAACGCCTTGTTGAGGGTCTCCGAGACGTGCAGGCCGATCGCCGGGCCGACCAGTTCGAGGAGGACCAGCGGGGACATCGGCAGGCCCAGCGGCTCCACCGCCTTCTCCGCCACCTCGACCGGGGTGCCCTCGTCGATGACGTTCTGGATCTCGCCCATGAAGCGGGTCAGGATGCGGTTGACCACGAACGCCGGGGCGTCCTTGACCAGCACCGCCGTCTTCTTCAGCTTCCTGGCCACCGCGAAGGCGGTCGCCAGCGAGGCGTCGTCCGTCTGCTCGCCGCGGACGATCTCCAGCAGCGGCAGGATCGCCACCGGGTTGAAGAAGTGGAAGCCGACGACCCGCTCGGGGTGCTTCAGCTTCGACGCCATCTCCGTCACGGAGAGGGAGGAGGTGTTGGTGGCGAAGATCGCGTGCGCCGGGGCGACCGCCTC
Organism: Streptomyces triticisoli; assembly: GCF_003270085.1. Taxonomy (GTDB): domain Bacteria; phylum Actinomycetota; class Actinomycetes; order Streptomycetales; family Streptomycetaceae; genus Streptomyces; species Streptomyces triticisoli. The sequence continues at coordinate 13,528 of NZ_QFDQ01000061.1, forward strand.
GACCTCCGCGAACACCTGCTGCTTGACGCCGATCTCCTCGAAGACGGCCTCGATGACGAAGTCGGCGTCCGCGAAGCCCTCCGCCTTGTCCAGGACACCGGTGACCAGCGCCTTGAGGCGGTTGGCCTTGTCCTGGTTGACACGGCCCCTGCCGAGCAGCTTGTCGATCTCGGCGTGGACGTAGCCCACGCCCTTGTCGACGCGCTCCTGGTCGATGTCGGTCAGGACGACCGGCACCTCCAGGCGGCGCAGGAAGAGCAGGGCCAGCTGGGAGGCCATCAGGCCCGCGCCGACCACGCCCACCTTCGTCACCGGGCGCGCCAGGTTCTTGTCCGGGGCGCCCACCGGGCGCTTGCCGCGCTTCTGCACGAGGTTGAACGCGTAGAGGCCGGCGCGCAGTTCACCGCCCATGATCAGGTCCGCGAGGGCCTGGTCCTCGGCGTCGAAGCCCTGCTGCAGGTCGCCGTTCCTGGCGTCGGCGATGATGTCCAGGGCGCGGTAGGCGGCCGGGGCCGCGCCGTGCACCTTGGAGTCGGCGATGAACCGACCGCGCGCGACGGCCTGGTCCCAGGCCTCACCGCGGTCGATCACCGGGCGCTCGACCTCGGTCTCGCCCTTGAGGACGGACGCCGTCCAGACCAGCGACTGCTCCAGGAAGTCCGCGCCCTCGAACAGCGCGTCGGCGATGCCGAGTTCGTGGACCTGCTTGCCCTTGAGCTGCTTGTTCTGGTTGAGGCTGTTCTCGATGATGACCGTGACGGCCCGGTCCGCGCCGATCAGGTTCGGCAGCAGCGTGCAGCCGCCCCAGCCCGGGACCAGGCCCAGGAACACCTCGGGCAGCGAGAACGCCGGGAGGGCCGCCGACACCGTGCGGTAGGTGCAGTGCAGGCCGACCTCGACGCCGCCGCCCATCGCCGCGCCGTTGTAGTAGGCGAAGGTGGGGACGGCCAGCTGGGACAGCCGCTTGAAGACCTCGTGGCCACCCTTGCCGATGGCCAGCGCGTGCTCGTGCCGCTCCAGCAGCTCCACGCCCTTGAGGTCGGCGCCGACCGCGAAGATGAACGGCTTGCCGGTGATGCCGACGCCGACGATCTCGCCGTCCGCGGCCTCCTTCTCGACCTGGTCGATGGCGGCGTCGAGGTTCGCCAGCGACTGCGGGCCGAAGGTGGTCGGCTTGGTGTGGTCCAGGCCGTTGTCCAGGGTGATGAGAGCGAAGCGCCCTGCGCCCAGCGGGAGGTCGAAGTGGCGTACGTGCGCCTGGGTGACGACCTCGTCCGGGAACAGCTCGGCCGCGCCCTTCAACAGCTCAGCGGTGGTGCTCACTTGTCGCCTCCGTCGAAGTTGGGGTTCTCCCAGATGACCGTCGCGCCCATGCCGAAGCCGACGCACATGGTGGTCAGGCCGTAACGGACCTGCGGCTGCTCCTCGAACTGGCGGGCCAGCTGCGTCATCAGACGGACGCCCGAGGAGGCCAGCGGGTGACCGTAGGCGATCGCGCCGCCGTACTGGTTGACGCGCTCGTCGTCGTCCGCGATGCCGTAGTGCTCGAGGAAGGCCAGGACCTGCACGGCGAAGGCCTCGTTGATCTCGAACAGGCCGATGTCACCGATACCGAGCCCCGCCTTGGCCAGGGCCTTCTCCGTGGCCGGGATCGGGCCGTAGCCCATGACCTCCGGCTCCACGCCCGCGAAGGCGTAGGAGACCAGGCGCATCTTGACCGGCAGGTCGTTCTCGCGGGCGAACTCCTCGCTCGCGATGACCGAGGCGGTGGCGCCGTCGTTCAGGCCGGCCGCGTTGCCCGCGGTGACCCGGCCGTGCACGCGGAACGGCGTCTTGAGGTTCGCCAGGTTCTCCAGGGTGGTGCCCGGGCGCATCGGCTCGTCGGCCGTGACCAGGCCCCAGCCGGTCTCTCCGCCCTCGGGGTTGGTACGGCGGACCGAGATCGGCACCAGGTCCTGCTGGATCCTGCCGTTGGCGTACGCCTTGGCGGCCTTCTCCTGCGAGCGCACCGCGTACTTGTCGGCGCGCTCCTTGGTGATCTGCGGGTAGCGGTCGTGCAGGTTCTCCGCGGTCATGCCCATGAACAGGGCCGACTCGTCGACCAGCTTCTCGCTGACGAACCGCGGGTTGGGGTCCACGCCCTCGCCCATCGGGTGGCGGCCCATGTGCTCGACACCGCCCGCGATGGCGACGTCGTACGCGCCGAAGGCGATGGAGCCGGAGACCGAGGTCACCGCGGTCAGCGCACCCGCGCACATGCGGTCGATCGAGTAGCCGGGCACCGAGGTGGGCAGGCCCGCGAGGATGCCCGCGGTGCGACCGATGGTCAGACCCTGGTCGCCGATCTGCGTGGTCGCGGCGACGGCGACCTCGTCGATCTTCTTCGGGTCGAGGCCGGGGTTGCGGCGCAGCAGCTCCCGGATCGCCTTCACGACGAGGTCGTCGGCGCGGGTCTCGTGGTAGATGCCCTTCGGGCCCGCCTTGCCGAACGGGGTGCGGACGCCGTCGACGAAGACGACGTCCCTGACGGTACGAGGCACGATGGCTTCTCCTCCAGGGTGCGGGGTGGCACTGCCGCGCAGCACTGAGCGCGCGCTCAGGCTCCATGCTACTCATCGGTAATGTTGCTGCCCAGTCTCCACGCCCACAGCGGTGAACATCACACCGGACGTCACACCGACGGAGGAGCCGTCGAGCCCCGGGGGGTCAGCACGGGAGTCGGCACGGTGTGCGAGCCCGGACCCTCCTGCGTGAGCACGCCGAACAGCGTGCGGGCCACGTCCGCGCCGAAGCCGTGCACGTCGTGGCTCATCACGGACAGGGTCGGGTGGGTCAGCCGGCACAACTGCGAGTCGTCCCAGGCCAGCAGCGAGACATCGGCCGGGACGCGCAGGCCCATCTCCGCGGCCACCGACAGTCCGGCCACCGCCATGATGTCGTTGTCGTACACGATCGCGGTCGGCCGGTCCGCAGGGACGGAGGTCAGCAGCGACCGTGTCGCCCGCGCCCCCGCCTCACCCGAGAAGTCGGTCGCCACCTGCCACGCCCCGGCCAGGCCCAGGCTCCGCGCGGCCGCGTCGAACGCCGCCGTACGGATCACCGTGTGCCCGAAGGACGCCGCGCCGCCGACCCGGGCGACCCGCCGGTGCCCGAGCGCCGCCAGATAGCGCACCGCCTCGGTCACCGCCGTGGCGTCGTCCGTCCACACGGAGGTGAGCCCCCCCGGTCAGCGAGGGGTGGCCCCACGGCGACCACCGGCAGCCCCAGCCGCTCGGCCACGGTCGGCCGCGGGTCGTCGGTGTGGAAGTCGACGAGGATCGAGCCCGCGATCTGCCGGGCCCTCCACCACGACTCCAGCAGGCCCGCCTCCTCCTCCTCGGGACCGCGTACGAGCCGCAGCAGCAGCGAGCAGGAGTGCTCGGTCAGGACGCTCTCCACACCCGAGACGAACTCCATTGGGAAGGCCGGTAGGAAGGCCAGACGGGAAGACCAGGTGGGAAGACCAGGTGGGAAAGGGGATCAGGCGTCCGTGGCCGACAGCGCCTTCGCCAACACCGGAGACACCTGCTCCACCTGCCAGGGCCGCGCACCGTACCCGGCCAGCGTGACGCCGACCGACTCGACGTCGGCACTCCTCGGCGGCTCCCAGCAGAGCCGCCGTACGGCATCCGGGGAGACGAGGTTCTCCTGCGGCATGTTCAACCGCTCGGCCAGCGCCGACACGGCGGCCTTGGCCGCGGCCAGCCGCGCCGCCGCCGCGGGGGCCTTGTCGGCCCAGGTCCGGGGCGGCGGGGGCCCGGTCACCGGCTGCCCGGAATGGGGCAGTTCGGAGTCGTCGAGGGCCCTGGCCCGGTCGACCGCGGCCTGCCACTGCTCCAGTTGCCGCCGCCCCATGCGGTGCCCGAAGCCGTTCAGCGCGGCGAGGACGTGCACGTTGGACGGGAGGGAGAGCGCGGCCTGCACGATGGCCGCGTCCGACAGCACCTTGCCCGGCGAGACGTCCCGCCGCTGGGCGATGCGGTCCCGGGTCTGCCACAGTTCCCGTACGACGGCGAGCTGCCGCCTGCGCCGCACCTTGTGCACCCCGGACGTGCGCCGCCAGGGGTCCTTGCGGGGCTCGGACGGCGGGGCCGAGGCGATGGCGTCGAACTCCTGCAGGGCCCACTCCAGCTTGCCCTGCCGGTCGAGCTCCTTCTCCAGCGCGTCACGCAGGTCGACGAGGAGTTCCACGTCGAGCGCCGCGTACCGCAGCCACGGCTCGGGCAGCGGGCGGGTGGACCAGTCGACGGCGGAGTGGCCCTTCTCCAGGGCGAAGCCGAGGACGCCCTCGACCATCGCGCCGAGTCCGACCCGCGGGAACCCGGCGAGCCGGCCGGCCAGCTCGGTGTCGAACAGGGCGGTGGGCGCCATGCCTATCTCGCGCAGGCAGGGCAGGTCCTGGGTGGCGGCGTGCAGCACCCACTCCACGCCGGACAGGGCCTGGCCGATACTGGACAGGTCGGGGCAGGCGGCGGGGTCGATCAGCGCGGTGCCGGCGCCCTCGCGGCGCAGCTGCACCAGGTAGGCGCGCTGGCCGTAGCGGTAGCCGGACGCCCGCTCGGCGTCGACGGCGACGGGGCCGGAGCCGGCGGCGAAGGCGGTGGCCACCTGGGCGAGGCCGTCCGCGTCGGCGATGACGGGCGGTATGCCCTCGCGGGGCTCGAGCAGCGGGATCGGCACCCCGGTGTCAGAGGATCCGCCGTCGCCCGGAGGAGCGCCTCCGGTGGTTCGCAGTGAGCTGTCTGCTGCGGTCTCTTGGGCGTCGGTCACCTGTCAAGAATATCCGTGGATGGACGGCGCCCGCCGACGGAACGTTCCGTCGGCGGG
>NZ_QFDQ01000062.1 GCF_003270085.1 Streptomyces triticisoli
CAGGTAAGTCATTCAGCCCAGGAATATTCTCCGAATTCCTCCCGACTCAGCCGGGAATACATCAAGGCGCTTCCATGGCGCACCATGCCCACATGGTCTTCCCGGAGGGCAGACGGGGATCGCATCCCCAGCGGGTGGACAGGGCTTCGGCGAGGAGGAGGCCGCGGCCGGAGTCGGCGGCGGGGCCGGGGTCGGTCGTGGGGGGCTGGGGTGCGCGGTCGCCCCGTGGGCCGGTGACCTCGATACGGAGGGTGCCGGGCTCCTCTCGTCTCGGGTTGGCCTCGATCTTTTCCTGCGGCATCACCGGGTGGCGCTGGGTGTCGGGTTGCCAGGTGGGGTCGACGACCGGGAGGTGCAGCGGCAGGCTCAGCGCGTCGGGCAGAAATCAGGCGACAGGTGAGCGAACATATTTTTGTGTGACTGGGCGCCGTGGTTGGCCCGTCCGGTCAGCTACGGCGCTCAGCGAGAAGACCTGCCTCAGGGCTGGAAGAAGCAGAACGCGGGCGGCGGTCGTGGGCCGGGCCCCACCGCATCGGGGGACCGCCGCCGGCGGTGGAGCAGTCAGGGTCCGCCGCGTACGTCCTGCCGCTCCACCTCGGGCAGAACCCGTGCCACGGTGGCGAAGTCGTTGTCACGGTGCAGCACGATCAGCCCATGGTGTACGGCCGTGGCGCAGACGAGGAGGTCCATCGGTCCCGCGCTGCGGTGTTGGCCCTTCTGCGTCAGCTTGTACTGCGCCGAGTCGATCCACCGCCATGCGTCCTTGGGGACCGCCACGTGCCCGGACAGGTCCGACAGATCCGCGTCCATCTCGTCACGGTCGGCGGGTCCGGTCGCGCTGTAAAGGATCTCCGCGCGCGTGGGCTCACAGAAGCCGATGGCGCCCGTTTCCATCTCGGCATCCCAGCGGCGCCGGATCGCGGGTTCGCTCACCAGGTCGACGTAGGCGCCGGTGTCGATCAGGTATGTGATCACTCGGCGCCCTCGCGGCTGTCGAGTACGACAGCCTCGGCGCGCTGGGCGGCCTTACGTGCCTGCCATACCCGGCGCGTCGGATCGAAGTCTCCGCGCGCTGCCCGCTCGGCCAGGCGCTCGGCCGCGGCGCATCGCCTGTGGCGCCGTACGGCCTCGCGCAGGGCGGTGTTGATGGTGTCGCGCTTGGTGGTCGTGCCGAATATCTCAGCGGCGGCGGCCAGGGCCTCGTCGTCCACGTCCACATTGGTCACGCTCACGCGACCCACCTCCCATGTCGGCCATGTGGGACTCCATGCCACTAGTCACACGTAGTGGCGCGCGGCTGTGGTGATCACGCCGCGAGCGAAACGGTGCAGCCGACGTGATCGCCGGGACGAAAGCGCGATGGAGCGCTGTGCCGCTCGGAAAGAGCTATCCTTAGTCCACCGCTTAGTCCATTCGTTGATCGTAGTCGTGAGGCAGCCATGGAAGCAGCCCGTCAGTACAACGTTCATGAAGCCAAGACGCACTTTTCGCGGATCCTGGAGCAGGTCGCGACCGGTGAGGAGGTCGTGATCAGCAAGGCGGGGGAGCCGGTGGCCAAGGTGGTGCCGCTGCGCCCCAAGGTGAAACGGACCGGCCGGGGCTCGCTCCGGGGGAAGATCCACATCCCCGACGACTTCGATGAATTGCCCGACGACATCGCCGGCGCTTTCGGGATGCGCTGATGCGACTGCTGCTCGACACACATGTGGTCCTGTGGTGGCTGGACGACTCCGCTGAGCTGTCCGGTGAGATCAAGGACCTGCTGGACACCGAACCCGCGGTGTACGTCAGTGCTGTGTCGCCATGGGAGATCGCCATCAAGCAGTCCCTCGGGAAGCTGGAAGGCCCGGAGGACCTGGCCGAGCGGGTACGCGACAGCCAGTTCACCGGACTGCCCGTCACCGCCGGGCACGGGGTGCGGGCAGGCCGGCTTCCGGCGCATCACCGGGACCCCTTCGACCGGATACTGGTCGCTCAGGCCCAGATCGAAGGGATGACCCTGTTGACGAGGGACAAGTGGATCCCGCAGTACGACGTGCAGGTCATGCCCGTTTGACTGCTCCCTCCCGGATGAGGAGGGGAACCCTGGCTCAGACCGCCTCCTGGAGCAGTGCTCCGGGAGGCCTTGCGCCCTCGACGCCGGCCGGGTTCAGACCTGCCCGGACGAGCGTCACGCGGGCGGAGTTCTTGTCCCGGGGACAGGCGGCTCCGCACGCGGTGCAGGTGTAGGTGCGCTCCGACAGCAGTTGGGGGTCCCCACCGGGGGAGCGTGCTTGGTTCTCGCTCCGCACGATGCGCAGTCCATGGTGGTGTGCGCGGGATGCGCCAGGCGTACATCGCGCCTGTGCTTGCGGACCATCTCCAGCAGGGCCTGCTCGGCGGCGCCGATCGCGGCGTTGGCCGCCTTGCGCGCCGTCGACGTCCGGGCGAGGAACTTGGGCCGGAAGTTCTCCACCGCGATCGCGTTGTGGTCGCGCACGACCTTCTTCGCCCTCCACCTCTTCGCCTCCTGGTGGCCCTTCGAGGCGGGCTGCCCCCTCTTCGGCCTGCGGCGGGCCATCATCCGGTCGTAGCGGGTCGGCTTCTCCTTCGCCTTCCGGCCGTGCTGGGGGTGAGAGAGGTCGTGGGTGTCGGAACAGACGATCCGCTCCATCCTGCAGTGGACCGTCGACTTCTGCAGGCCGTTGCTGAGCGACTGACGGTGTCCTGCGGGGCGGAACGGACGGAGGTGTCGTTCTCCTCGGAGGCGGCCGGCTGTGGGGGTGCCTCATGAGCTCAAGGGCGCCGGATGTGCTATGTGCACATAATTGTCCGCAGCCTTGTTTTCGGTCTGGTCAAGCGTGATCTTTGTCTGCGGCCCACTGATTTCCGGCCGTTCGCCGCGGCGAGACGGCCAAGAAAGGCAGAGATCCCGTGTCAGCTCCCCCGCCCCCGCCCCCGCCCCCGCCGTCGTACCCGCATCAGCCGCCAGTGCCGCCGCCCGGGCCCGGACCGCAGTGGGGGCCGATGCAGCCGCCGGTGCGGCCGGTGCTGAACGGCTTCGCGGTCGCGGCTCTGGTGACGTCGCTGCTGTGTCTTGCTCCGTTGGGGCTGATCTTCGGTGTCGTCGCGCTGGTGCAGATCTCCAGGAAGGGGCAGCGGGGCAAGGGCCTTGCGATTGCCGGGATCTCCGTTTCCGGTGTGGTTCTTCTGCTGGTCGCCGCCGTCGTGGCGGGAGTGGTCAACTTCAGGGTGTGGGCGCTTCCCACCAGGGACGACAGCGGCGAGGTCACGAGGCGGGGGTGGACCACGGTCCACTCGCTGAAGGTCGGTGACTGCTTCAACCCGGGCGCCGGGGTGCCGAAGCGGGACAAGTCGTCGTTGGGTGACGCGAGCGTGGAGCTGGTCCCGTGCGACGAGTCGCATCAAGGAGAGGTGTACGCCACCGTCGCGCTCTCCGGACAGCGGGACTTCCCCAAGCGTGACGTGATCGCGGCGATCGCGGAGCCGCGGTGCATGGAGCTGCTCTTCGGCTACTCGATGGATCCGCCGGCCTTCGGGGGCCTGCGGACTTATTACTACTATCCGGACGAGAAGGGCTGGGCTGCCGGGAAGCGCACCGTACTGTGCTGGGTGGCGCGTTCCGGCGAGGCCGAACTGGACACCTCGGTGCGGCGCGGCGCGTCCGACCTGACCGCTGATCAACTGTCTTTCGTCTCCGCCGTGAAGCCGCTGAGTGTCGTCTCCGCACTCCAGCCGGCGAAGAACCCCCGGCAGGACCTCGCCGGTGCCAAGGCCTGGGCCGGCCGGATGGCCGAGGCGCAGGCCGAGACGATCCAGCTGCTCAAGGACACCGAGCTGCCCGGGGCCGAGCGGCCGACCGGGCGGCTCGTGGCGGAGCTCGAAGCGGGGCTGCCGCTCTGGCGGCAGGCGGCCGAGGCACCCGACGCGGACACCTTCTACGGGCAGCTGCGATCCCTGAAGCAGCACAACCCGGACCCCTACGTCCGCGAGATACGCGGTCTGCTGGGCCTTCCCCTGCCCTCGGCCGAGCCGACACCGGCGCTTTGAGGCACGGGGGTCCGGACGTCACTCGTCAGGGGGCGGTGCCGGGTGTGGAGAGCAGGCCGATGCCGCAGAGCGTCGCCAGTCGGCGTGCCCGTGGCGGTGAGCGGGGCGCAGCGCGCCGGACCCGAGCAGGGTCTCCCAGGCCTCGGCGACGAGCGGGGCCACGTCCCAGGGCGCGTAGGGGCCCGTCGTGGAGAGTGCGGTCTCCACGGCGGACTGCGGCAGTGCCGCCGGGCCGGGCCACGGCGAACAGCCGCAGGATGTCGTCGGCGGGCGGGTCACCGGTCAGGGGACGGGCGAGTGGCCCCATGACCGGAGGCCGCGCGCCGGGAGCACCGACGCGGGCGCGGGGAGGGGGACCGGGGATGGACGAGGATGTCGGCTCCGGGGGCGTGGAACCGGTTGCGCAACCGGCGGAAGTCGCTGTGTGCGGCGAGCTCCGCGAGGAGGTCCAGGGACTGCGGATGACCGTCGGCGTCGCGGACGAGCGCGTCGGCGGCAGCGCGGTCCAGGCCGTCGCGGGGCGGGCGGTGGGAGGCGAGCAGGCGCAGTCCGTCAGCGCCACTCCGCACCGGAACGACCATGTCCACACGGGAAACGCCCGGATACCTCACCGAGGATTCCGCCCGTGACCGGCCGGGCGCCTCCCGGTCTGGTTGCCGCGTGGCCGACTCGCGGCGCACCCTGGAAGGGGACCGTGGGCCCGGGCGGCCGGGCAGCCAGGAGGCGAGGTTCGGGATGAGCAGACTTCAAGAGCACATCGACGTGAACGCCCCGGCCCGGAAGGTGTGGGACCAACTGCACCGCATCGAGGAGTACTCGTCGTTCATGGACGGGGTGCAGCGTGCCTCCGCGCACGGTGGTGACCGGGCCCGTCTCGGTGTCCGGACCGGCCGTGGTGAACAGGAGTTCGAGGCCGTCCTCTCCGACCGCGCCGACGAACAGACCATCACCTGGCAGACGCAGGGCGGCCCGGAACTGCAGGGCACCCTCTCGGTCAGGGCCCTGGACAGCGACCACAGCCAGGTGCAGGTCCGGGTGGAGTACGACCCGCAGGCCCTCCAGGACACCTTCGGCGGTCCGAAGGGAATGGCCCAGGTCCACGCGGTCGAGCGGACGGTCCGGGGCGACCTGGAACACTTCAGGGATCTCGTGGAGCGACAGAAGAGCTGACCGTGCTCCCCTCGCGGAGCGAGTTGCCCCGCGGTATTTCGGGAAAACGCCACTTCCCGGAGGCACGGCGGCCTCCGGGAAGCGGCGTTCAGAGCCGATGCGGTGTTACGGGACGAGACGCAGGAGCTTGTTCGGCGAACCGGAGCCCGGGCTGGTGACCACGCCCGAAGTGGCGCCGTTCACCAGAGCCGTGGAGACCTGTGCCGGGGTGGCCGAGGGACGGCTCGAGAGGTAGATCGCGGCCGCGCCCGCGACGTGCGGTGTCGCCATCGACGTGCCCGAGATGGTGTTGGTCGCGGTGTCGCTGGTGTGCCAGCCCGCCGTGATCGAGGAGCCGGGGGCGAAGAGGTCGAGGACCGAGCCGTAGTTGGAGTAGCTGGCCCGGGCGTCCGTGCTGGTGGTGGCGCCGACCGTGATCGCCTCGGTGACCCGGGCGGGGGAGGAGGTGGAGGCGTTGGTGTTGCTGTTGCCCGCGGCGACCGTGTAGGTGACACCGCTGGCGATCGAGTTGCGCACGGCCGTGTCCAGGGCGGTGGAGACGCCGCCACCCAGCGACATGTTGGCGACCGAGGGGCCGGAGTGGTTCTTGGTGACCCAGTCGACGCCCGCTATGACGCCGGCCGTGGTGCCCGAGCCGCTGGCGTTGAGCACGCGGACCGCCACGATCCTGGCATTCTTGGCGACGCCGTAGGTGGAGCCGGCGATGGTGGTGGCGACGTGGGTGCCGTGGCCGTTGCCGTCCGACGGGGTGCCACCGCTGACGGCGTCGTAGCCGTACGAGGCCCGCCCGCTGATCTCCCTGTGCGTGATGCGCACGCCGGTGTCGATGACGTACGCGGTCACGCCGCTGCCGGCCGAGTCGGGGTAGGTGTACGTGCCGGAGAGCGGGCGTGACGCCTGGTCGATGCGGTCCAGGCCCCAGGGGGCGTTGGTCTGCGTGGCGTTGAGTTGGACCTTCTGGTTCTGTTCCACCGTGGCGACCGCCGGGTCGGCCGCGAGTCTTCTGGCCTCGGTTGCCGAAAGGTTTGCCGTGTAGCCGTTCAGCGCGCTGCCGAACGTCTTCTTCACCGAGCCGCCGTACTTGGTGACCAGGCCCTTGCCCTTGCTCGAAGTGGACTTGAAGCCCGCGGTCTTCTTGAGCGTGACGATGTAGCTGTCCTTGATCGCCGTGGGGGAGTCGGCGGCGAGCACCGTGCCTTCGGCCGGGGCGGCCTGGGCGGGAAGTGCGGTGAGTCCGCCCAGAAGGGCGGCGGTCGCAACGCCGGTGAGGGCGGCGAAGCGGATCTTCCTGCTACGCGGTTGTGCCATGCGAGGGGGTCCTCCTCGGGCATGCGCGCCTGGGTGGGGCGCGCGGTGTGGGGGTGCGCGCGGGGTCGCGCACACGGCCCTGGAGCGCTGCGTTCCGCTCAGGGCCGAGTAAAGGGTGTGGTAACTGGCGGTTATAATCAAGGGAGTTGAACACTTGACATGTGACTGACATTCCTGTGGGGCGAGTGAAGCCTCCTCGCCGCCGGTTCGCCGCCACCGGGACGGACCGTCATGACGCGGGCTTTCCCCTCACATCGACCACCGAAAGTGCCTGCGACCTGAAGAAGTTGATGCTTTGTTCCCGCGCACGCTCAGCGGAGCGTGCGCGGGTGACGGGGCTCGACGGCGGCCGCCGGCATCCCGGGCCGGCTCGGAGCCGGAACAGCGGATGATGTCCCCTCTGTGGCGGGGACGTTCACGCTTCCGTGCGCCCGGCTGCCGTGAGGTGAACGGGCTGAGTGCCCGTCAGCTCCGGTTCCGGGGCGGATGCGGGGGGAACGGCGTGGTTCGAGGCCGCCGTCGTGGTCGTCGACATGAGCCGTTCGTGAAGGGTGCGGCCGTCGCCGTCGCCGTCGCCGTCGCCGTGGACGGAGGTGAGCCGCTCGTGCGCGGTCGGAGGGTCCTCCCGGTCGCCCGCGTACGCCGGCTTGTCCAGCACGGTGACGACGGGGAACCTCATGCCTGCCTTCCCGCACCCCCGCCCGTCCCCGGCGAGCGCTGCAGGACCCCCGACAGGTGCCGGGTGAAGACCTCCCGCGCCTGAGGAGTCAGCGTGCGCAGGGCGACCAGGGCCGTGATCGCCACGTCGCAGAGTTCCGCCTGGACGTCGTCCCAGGTGTGGGTGGTGCCCTTGCGCGGGTTCTGGCCGGTCGCGCCGATGACCGCCTGGGCGACCTCGCCGGTCTCCTCCTGCAACTTCAGGATGCGCAGCAGTACGCCCTCCCGGCCCTCGTGGGTGCGGTGGCCGTCCAGCCAGGTCCACAGGGCGTCGACGGCGGACCAGAGGTCATCGGCGGGCACGGAAACGTGCTGATCGGTCATGGACCGCAGCCTGCCACGGCCCGCCCTGCTCCTCGAAGAGTGCCTACTCCTCGAAGAGCGCCTGCTGCTCGCCCTCCTTCTCCTTCCGCAGCCGCTTGATGCGCGCGCCCACGACCACCGACGTCACCGCGCCCACCGTGGCGAACGCCGCCGGGACCATCCAGCCGCGGTTGACGGCGTGGCCGAAGGCGTGGTCCACGGAGAGCCGGCCGGGGCCCGCGATGGCGAGCCCCGCGGAGGTCAGGCCCAGGGAGGCGGCGTACTCGTAGCCGCCCTCCTGGGCGAAGAAGCCGTTGGGCGCGTGCAGCGCCGCCGCCCCGGCCATCGCGCCGGCCGCCGCCGCGCCCGCCGCCGGAGTGGCCAGGCCCATGGCCAGCAGC
>NZ_QFDQ01000063.1 GCF_003270085.1 Streptomyces triticisoli
CCGCCTCGGACGCCTCACCCGCCAAGGCTTCCTCACCCAACCCGGACGAGGCCGCTACAAGAAACGGACTTAACGCCCTCTGAAAGGCCAACCACCCGCCAGCCGCGTCCCCAACCTCTCAAGGCAATACACCTAGTGCTCATGTGACGTCAGGTCACCAAAGCGGGTACTCGGTGATCGCGCAAGGGCCCTGCGGAACGGGACGGGACACGCCGCGACCACGGCTGGGCTATTGACACGACCATGTCATATCCGGACGATGCCTCGCACGGGAGAGCCACCCGTACCCCCCCACCCAGGAGACATCAGCATGCGACTTCGCATACGCGGCTCCCGCGGCAGAAGGCCCGCCACCCTCACGGCCTTACTGGCGCTCGCCGTCGTGGTCCCGCTCGGCGCCGCGACCGGCACCGGCACGGCCACCGGCACCGGCACATCGGCCGCCCTCGCCGCCACCTCGGAGGAGGTCATCCGGCAGTACGAGATCCACGGCCCGTCCACCCCCGCCGAGCGCACCGCCCTCGCCGCCACCGGCGTCTCGATCGACGAGGCCGACTCCCACGTGGTCGTCGTCAGCGCCAACGCCGCACAGGCACGGCGGCTGCGCGCCCTCGGATACAAGCTCGACGCTCTGCCCGCCCCGCCCGACCGCACCGGCGGCAAGGCCCCCGGCACCTCCCTCGGCGCCCTGGACTTCCCCTCCGCCGACTCGCGCTACCACAACTACGCCGAGATGAACGCGGAGATCGACCAGCGACTCCAGCAGTACCCGAACATCATGAGCCGCCGCGTCATCGGCAAGAGCTACCAGGGCCGCGACATCGTCGCCATCAAGATCAGCGACAACGTGGCGACGGACGAGAACGAGCCCGAGATCCTCTTCACCCACCACCAGCACGCGCGCGAGCACCTCACCGTCGAGATGGCGCTCTACCTGCTGCGCGAACTCGGCGCCGGCTACGGCTCCGACTCCCGGATCACCAACGCCGTCAACAACCGCGAGATCTGGATCGTGCCCGACCTCAACCCCGACGGCGGCGAGTACGACATCGCCTCCGGCTCCTACCGCAGCTGGCGCAAGAACCGCCAGCCCAACGCCGGTTCGACGTCCGTCGGCACGGACATGAACCGCAACTGGAACTTCAAGTGGGGCTGCTGTGGCGGATCCTCCGGCTCGTACGGCTCCGAGACCTACCGCGGCTCGGCCCCCGAGTCCGCGCCTGAGGTGAAGGTCGTCGCCGACTTCGTACGCTCCCGGGTCGTCGGCGGCAAGCAGCAGATCAGGGCCGGCATCGACTTCCACACATACAGCGAGCTGGTGCTCTGGCCGTACGGCTACACGTACAACGACACCGCCCCCGGCCTCACCCAGGACGACCGCGACGCCTTCGCCGCGGTCGGCCGCAAGATGGCCGCGAGCAACGGCTACACGCCGCAGCAGTCGAGCGACCTCTACATCACGGACGGGTCGATCGACGACTACCTGTGGGGCGCGCACAAGATCTTCGGCTACACCTTCGAGATGTACCCGCGCGGCTCGAGCGGCGGCGGCTTCTACCCGCCGGACGAGGTGATCGAGCGCGAGACCAGCCGCAACCGCGACGCGGTGCTGCAACTGATCGAGAACGCCGACTGCATGTACCGGTCGATCGGCAAGGAGCAGCAGTACTGCGCGTAGTCCCCGAGGCCGCCGTGGCATGGACTTCCCTGCCGTGCCACGGCGGTCGCGTGTCTCTGCTCCATCTGCCCCTCCCTGGCGGTCATGGCCGTCTTCGTTGCGGTGCAGGCCGCAGCCGAGGAATATGTCTTCCGGGGCTGGCTGACCCAGGCCGTCGGCGCCTTCCTGCGCTCCCCGTGGGTCGCCGTGCTCCCCCAGGCCGTGCTGTTCGCCACCGCCCACGGGTGGGGCACCACATGGGGATTCATCGACCTGCTGCTCTTCGGCCTCGTGGGGGGGGGTGGCTGACCATCCGAACGGGCGGCCTGGAAGCCGCCATCGCCCTGCACGTCCTGAACAACCTGCTGGCCTTCGGCGTCTCGGCCGCAGTCGTCGACGGACTGTCCTCCGACGACACCGCCGCCGACGCCCCCTGGCAACTCGCCCTCGCGGACACGGCGACCGTCTTGGCCTACGCCGCGATCGTCCTGCGCATTGCCCACCGTCACCGCCCGCAGCGCCTTGCACTCCCGGCCGCGCCGCCCGCACCACCGGCGCCGAATCCCTATCCTCAGCCGTTAGTTGCGCCGCCGCCGGTCGGCGTGCCGCGCTCACACGACGCCGCACCCGACCCCGGCAGGCCGAACCGCGGAGAGCAGCCGGTGCCAGAGAGCGACCCCTGATGGGCGTGTCTCTGTTCCAGCGCCACTGGCGTTCCTTTGAGGAGCCCTGCGCCGTGCACTGCTCGGGGTCCGCGCGGACCCCGAGCAGTGCACGAGTCCGGCAGTCGCGGACTGCCGGACTCACAGACTCTGTGAAGATGATCGATTCCAAGGGGTCAGTGATCGTAGGCGGGCGCAGCGATCAGCCCGCCCAAACTGATCAATCTGGCCCCGGCCTTGGCGGCACAGATCGGCATGTGGATGGACACCCCGGGCGGAAAGTAGGTCCACTTTTATGAAATTGGACTTTGTGTCACTGTGATTGGCGTCGATACGGTCGCGGTATGCGAATCCACGTCGTAGACGCCTTCACCGACCGGCCGTTCGCCGGCAACCCTGCGGGCGTATGCCTGCTCGATACCGAAGACTGGCCTGAGGATGCCTTGATGCAGCAGGTTGCTGCCGAGATGAACTACTCGGAGACCGCCTTCGCGCGGCCGCTCCCCGCTGGCGACGACGCCGACTGGGAGATCCGCTGGTTCGCCCCGCTTGTCGAGACCAATCTGTGTGGCCATGCCACTTTGGCTACGGCGCACACACTGCGGCGGGAGCGTGGGGTTGTCGGTGCGCTGCGTTTCCGGAGCCGGTTCAGCGGCATCCTCACCGCTCATACGCACGAGGACGGCCGCATCACCCTGGACTTCCCGGCCGCGCCCGGCACGGAAAGCCCGTTGCCGGAAGGCCTGTCGGAGGCCCTGGGGGTGAAGCCGGAGGCCGCCTTCCGCACCGGTGCGCTCGGCGATCTGTTGACCGTCCTGCCCGACGAGGCCACCGTCCGGGCCGTAATTCCCGACCTCAATGTGATGGCCGACATGACCCGCCGCGAGGGCCTGCGCGGTGTCATCATCACAGCCCCGGCACCCCCCGGCCTGGAGTACGACTTCGTCTCCCGCTTCTTCTCACCCGCCGAGGGCATCCTCGAGGATCCGGTCACGGGCAGCGCCCATACTGCACTGGCCCCCTACTGGTCGACGCGGATCGACCGCGGAGAGCTCACCGGCCTGCAGGTATCCGCGCGCACCGGGCTGGTCAGGACCGCCGTGCACGGTGACCGCGTCCATCTCACCGGGCACGCGGTCACCGTTCTTGACGGGACTCTGCATGTTTAACTGATTGATTCCGCGGGATCGGCTGCACGCATGAGCGAGGGGGCCCAACGTCAGTGTATGAAGACAGAGTTGGACTCCCTCGCCACCGCACTCTATGTGAAGACCGACGACCTGCTGAAGGCATCGCCGCATCTGGCGCCTTGGCGTCCGGCGGTCGGGATCGCTCCGCAGCTGACTGATGCCGAGCTGGTCACGCTCGCGATGATGCAGGCCATGTTGGGCTTCACCTCCTAGGCCAAGTGGCTTCGCCACGCCCGCTGCCACCTGCGGCATCTGTTTCCCTGCCTTCCGCAGCAGCCCGGCTACAACAAGCGCCTGCGCAAGGCCGCCGGGCTACTGCGGAAGGTGACCCGGCTGCTGGCCACCGAAACTTCTGTATGGAGCGACGACGTGTGGATCGTGGATTCCACGCCGGTGGAGTGCGGACACTCCCGCCCTCTCTGTCAGCCTTGGGTGAGACGTCCCGCTTCGGCGGGTTAGCCTGAGAGGGCACGACAGGAGAACCACCCCCTCATGACCAGCAGCAAGTCCGCCGGAGCCGACCCGGCTCCCCGGCCGAAGCGCCGTACTTTCAGCCCGGAGTACAAGCTGCGGATCGTGGCCGAGTACGACGCCGCCCCGCAGAACGAGAAGGGCGCGGTCCTGCGGCGCGAGCGGCTGTACCACTCGCATGTGAGGGAGTGGCGGGCCGCGCGGGATGCCGGGGCCCTGGAGAAGCTGGTCGACCAGCGCACCAGCCCGGCGAGGCCGAAGAAGTCCGCTGCCGAGGCGGAGAACGAGAAACTGCGCCGCCAGGTGGAGCGTCTGGAGAAGGAACTGGCGCGGAACAAGGCCGCGTTGGAAGTTATGGGAAAAGCTTCCGCGCTCTTGGCTTGAGATTTAACCCTTCTTCTTGCGTCTCACCTTCTACGCTGTGCCCGTTTTGCGAAGTTCAGATCCGAGTCGATGGCGTGGAGCTGGGGTGTTCTTGACACCCGGCGGACGGCCGGGACCGGGGTGACTCGTTTTCGGCACGCGGCTCGGGGTGCCCAGGCGGTCGCGGACGTGGCGAAATGCGCGGCGGACCCGGTAGGGCGTGAGCGGCTTGCCGGGACGGGGCCTGCGTTCCCAGGGCCGGCGAAGGTCATCGACCAGGCCGCGGGCGAGACGGAGTTGGGTATAGGCGGCGATCAGCAGCCAGGTCCAGCGCACGGCCTGCTCGGGGTGGCGCAGGCGGGCGGCGGTCCAGCCGAGCTGGGACTTCATCAGCTTGAAGGTGTGCTCCATGTCGAAGCGCCGCAGGTAGGCCCGCCAGCACACGTCCAGGTCCGGCAGCTCGGGACCGCGATGCCACAGCCACAAAGTGCGGTGCGGACTGCGTCCGTCCGGCAGGCATTCGACGCGGACCTCGATGACGGTGCCCTCGAGGATCGGCAGGCGGGAGAACAGCTTCGCGCCCAGCGTCGCGAAGTAACCGATGCGATGCACCTTCTGGTGCATGCGGTGCCAGGCCCGCACCTCGACTCGCCCGTATCGGCTGGTCTCCGGGACGGTCAGCAGCTGGTCGGGGCGGCGCAGGTTCACCGGCGCGGCCAGTTCGAAGCGCCGGCCGTGCACCCCGTTGCGGCCGGGGCCGGGCTTGCGGGGGCCGGGGCGGCCGTCGTAGAAGACCCTGTCACCGGCGATGCGCACCAGCGTCTGGACCGGAACCCCGTCCAATGCGTGGGCCAGTGCCGTTGCGGCATAGCCCTGATCCAGGATGAACAGCGGCGCCGGCCGCTCGGGCCCCTGGCCCCGGCGGCCGAGTCGGCCGGCGATGTCGCGTATCTGGGCCGCGGTCGAGGCCACCGGGCAGGAGCCTTCGGGCAGGCGGCGGGCATCGACCGGGAGGGTCCAGGACGAGCTGCCCCACTCCAGACCCGTCACCCATTGGAACTCCCAGCCCGGCACCACCTTGCGATCGCCGTCGCAGCGGCACGGCGCGTAGTGCAGCCCGCGGTCCGGGGAACACTCGGCGTTCGGGCGGGGGAAGGTGGTCGCGTCGACGCCGAACATCAGTGGCGCGCCGGTGGGCAACTGGTCGACCAGGAGATCTCGCAGTCGGTCCTCGTCGATACGGCCGTCGGCCAGCGCGTCGTAAAGCGCGCCATGGCCACGGCGGAACACCGGCTCCAGCGACAGCTCCACCAGCGAGGTGACCGGCCGCTCGGTGCACATCACCGCGTCGGCCAGCTCGAACAGCGTGTCGGCCCGCCTGTCCAGGCAGTCGTAGAACCGGTCACGGAAAAGGGACAATTGCGACAACGGCTCGACGTCGGCGTCCTCGTGCAGCACACTCACTTCAACGGCCTTCGGGTGATCGGTGTTGACTCTGGCGAGAAGACACGATCGCGCGAAGGCCGCCCTGCTGTCCGGGGAACCGGCGAACCAACCCAAGTCGATCTTGGATTGGTTAAATCTCAAGCTTGGAAATGATTTCCGAGGGCGCGGACTGAACGCTGCCGTCGCCCCGGTGGTCGATGACGCGTTCACCGGCGTCGAGGGCGTGCTGGGTGTGACCGCGGCGTGCCGGCTGACCGGCCGCTCGCGGGCCACCCACTACCGCCGGCTGCGTCCGGCGCCACCACGCCGACTCCGCAAGCCGCAGGTCCAGCCCTCGGCTCTGACGGCCGAAGAGCGTTCTGCGGTACTGGAGTTGATGAACTCAGGCGAGTACGCCGAACTGGCGCCCGCGCAGATCTGGGCCCGCGAGCTGGATGCCGGGCGCTACCACTGCTCCGTCTCCACGATGTACCGGATCCTGCGCGAGAAGGGCCAGTCCGGCGAGCGCCGAAGACAGGCCACCCACCCCGCCCAGGCGGTGCCCGAGCTGGTGGCAACCGCCCCGTCGCAGGTGTTCACCTGGGACATCACCAAGGCGGCCGGACCGGCCAAGGGCGTCTGGTACCACGCCTACGTCATCATCGACATCTTCAGCCGCTACATCGTCGGCCACACCGTCGAGGCCGCTGAATCGGCCGAACGGGCCGAGGAGTTGATCCGCGAGGCCATCGTCCGCAACGGGATCGTGCCCGAGACCGTGCACGCGGACCGCGGCACCTCGATGACGAGCAAGAAGGTCTCCCAGCTGCTGATCGACCTCGGGGTGACAAGGTCGCACTCCCGGCCGAAGGTCTCCAACGACAACCCCTACAGCGAGGCCCAGTTCAAGACCACGAAGTACATGTCGGACTATCCCGAACGGTTCGACTCGCTGGCCCACGCCCGCGAGTGGTTCGACGCGTTCATCGCGTACTACAACCACGAGCACCGGCACTCGGGCATCGGCTGGCACACACCCGCCTCCGTCCACTTCGGGACCGCCGAGGAGGTCCGCGACCAGCGGGCCGTCACCCTCGATCAGGCATACGCCCAGGGGCTGTTGCATGATCGCGATCGGTCCGGAACGTCGGGCTGGTCCGGCCCTGGGGCGGACGTCCCGGTTCGGGCAGGGGCAAACGCAGTGCAGGCACGGTCTCGGTGATCATGTGAGTGTCGAAGTCCCATGAACACTTGGCGAGACCGTGCCTGCTCCTGCAGCTTCCCCCATGCCCACCGCGCTGGACCAACTGGCCCAGACTCCCGCACCGGCCCCTCTGGCGGACGCGGTCCGCCTGTCCGGATTTTTGGATCTGCTTCCCGACCCACGAGGCGTCCGCGGCCGCCGCTACTCGCTGCCGGCCCTGGTCGCCGCGGCCGCAGCGAGTGTCCTGGCCGGCGCCCGCTCGTTCACCGCGATCACAGAATGGATCAGCGACGCGCCCGGATGGGCCTGCCGGGCTCGCGGTTTCCCCGTCGACCCGCTGCCCGGCACCGCGGTGCGTGCCGCACCCCCACACCCTGCGCCGTCTCCTCGTCCAGCTCGACGGCGACGCCCTGGACCAGGCGATCGGAGCCTTCCTCGCCTCCCGCGCCACCCCGGCCGGTCCCGAGCTGAGGGCGATCGCGGTCGACGGCAAGGCCCTGCGCGGCTCGCGCACCGCCACCACCACGCACCTCACCCTGCTGGCCGCGATGGACCACGCGGGCCACGTCCCGGCCCAGCGCCAGGCCGCCGACAAGAGCAACGAGATCCCCGCCTTCCAGCCCCTGCTGTCCACCATCGACCTGACCGGCACGGTCATCACCGCCGACGCCCTGCACACCCAGCACGCCCACGGCAGCTACCTCCGCGCCCGCGGTGCCCACTACATCGCCCAGGTCAAGGCCAACCACCCCGGTCTGTTCGACCGCGTCCGCCATCTGCCCTGGCGCGAGATCGCGCTCGACCACTACGACCGCACCCGGGCCCACCACCGCCTGGAGATCCGGCGGCTGAAGACCGCTGCCTTCGCCCACCTCGACTACCCCGACGCCCGCCAGGCCCTCCAAGTCGTCCGCTGGAGGAAGGACTTCACCAGCGGCAAGCTGACCATCGAGCGCGTCTACCTGATCACCAGCCTGCCGCCCGGCACCGCCGGCGGCGCCCGGCTCGCCGACTGGATCAGAGGGCACTGGAAGATCGAGAACCTTCTGCATCACGTCCGCGACCGCACGTTCCGCGAGGACGACTCCAAGATTCACGCCGGCCGTCTCCCACGCGTCATGGCCGGCCTGGGGGCACCTCCCGGCCGAAGGTTGGGGGAGCAACCTCGCCATCGGCGTCCACCGCCAGGACGGCCACACCAACATCGCCGCCGCTCTACGCCACACCGCCCGCGACTGCCACAGGCCCCTGGCCGCCCTCGGCCTCACCGGATGAACCCGGACAGATCTTGATCATGCAAGGGACCCTGGGCATACGCCCGCCACCCCGAACGCTTCGGCCGCCGCCCCCGACCACCCGGGATACCCCCGCAGGCGTGGATCAACGACCCGGCCAAGCGCCGCGAACCCACACTACAAATCTCATAGCGTCACGACCGTCTCACTGGACTTGAAATCTTCGTGCGCCGTGGAAAGCGCTGTTTGACCGAGTGGAGGTGGAAGACCTGCACCGCTCGCCCCGTCGCAGCGGGGCGAGCGTAGCTGGCGGCAGCCTGATCCGGGAGGTGCCGGGGAGGGCAGGAGCAGCCGCGACAAAGCCGGGACGGCCCAGGACTGCCAGATGGGTCGGGTCCGGCGAGCGAGACGCAGAGGTGTACGAGAGGAACCGGCGTTTACGCCCCGAAATGAGTCACCGGCTCAAACCTGGTGGATCTGGGCCGGATGCGGTGCGCACCCAACTCCCTTCAGAGATTGGGGAACTCCCGGGCAGGTTTGTGAATGCAGGCCCGGGAGGCCGTGGTGAAGGCCTGCGGCGTAACCACGGCGAGGCCGCCGGGGCAGAGCCGGGCGCCTACTGCGGCAAACGGTCAGCAGTGAACACGGGAACCGTCCCGGATCTGCCGCCGTGCCGCGCGGCCAGCGCGGTCCGGCGGCTGGGCCCATCGTCGGCCGACCGGTTCGGGACGGGGCGGAGCCGCCGTAGTACTCGGAGCCGGGGAGAGCCCGGAACAGGGGGAAGGGCGGCAGCAGTTCCAAGAAGGGAAGGAGACTGCAATGCCAGAAGACGCACCGCCGAACGGCGGCGCTCCGGCCGGATCGGCCCCGCTGGGACCGCCGGGTCGGGTACTGGAGATGCAGACCAAGCTTCACCGTTGGGCGGTGGCCGATCCCGGTCGCCGGTTCGACGACTTGTTCAACTTCGTGCACGATCCGGCGACGCTGATGATGGCGTTCGACCGGGTCTCGGGCAACCAGGGTTCCCAGACCGCCCGCGTGGACGGCCTGACGGTCGCCAATGTCGAGTCGGCCCCGGGGGCGCCTGGGTTCCTGGACGCGTTGCGCGCGGACCTGAAGTCCGGATCGTTCCGGCCGCTTCCGGTGAGGGAACGCAAGATCCCCAAGCCGGGCGGATCCGGGAAGGTCAGGAGCCTCGGGATTCCTTCCGTGGCCGACCGGATCGTTCAGGCCGCGCTGAAGCTGGTGCTGGAGCCCATCTTCGAGGCCGACTTCCTGCCGGTCTCCTACGGGTTCCGGCCCAAGCGGCGAGCCCAGGACGCGATCGCCGAGATCCAGCGGTTCGGCACCAAAGGCTACCGATGGGTGCTGGACGCCGACATCGAGGCGGCCTTTGACAACGTCTCGCACCGCGCCGTCATGGACGCGGTGCGGGCACAGGTCAAGGACAAGCGCGTCCTGGCGCTGGTGAAGGCATTCCTGAAGTCGGGCATCCTCACTGAGGACGGCCAGCGCAGGGACACCCCCACCGGTACCCCGCAAGGAGGCATCCTCTCCCCACTGATCTTCAACATCGCGCTGTCGGCGCTCGACGAGCACCTGCACCGCGACTGGAGGCCCGGCGGGCGGATGGATGGTCAGTATCCGCGCAGGAAGCGCCGTCGTCATGGCCTGCCCAACTGGCGAATCGTCCGCTACGCGGACGATTTCGCGATCTTGGTGCATGGCTCCGCCGACGACGCCCGCGCACTCCAGGACGAAGTGACCTCCGTGCTCGAACCCCTGGGACTACGGCTGGCACCAGCCAAGACCCGGGTCGTGCACATGGAGGACGGGTTCGATTTCCTCGGCTTCCGCATCCAATGGAAGCGCAAGCGGGGAACCGACCAGTGGTACGTCTACTTCTTCATCGCCGCGCGGCCCATCCGTTCGGTGAAGGCGAAGATCCGTGCCCTGACCCGCAGGACGTCACAGGCCAATCCCGCAGACGTGCTGATCCGGCTCAACCAGATCGTGCACGGCTGGACCAACTACTTCCGGCACGCAGTTGCGAAGCACACGTTCCGGATGCTGGGGATCTTCCTCTGGCATCGAGTGATCATGTGGCTGAAGACGCTGCACCGCTGGTCGTGGAAGGACATCCGCAGATGGCTCCTGGGACCCGACGGGTCCTGGCTGCCGATCGCGGTGGACGGGGTGGAACTGGTCAACCCGGCGCGGACGCCCGCGATCACGCGGTACCGCTACCGGGGCGACACAATCCCCACCCCCTGGACGACCGCCTGAGGAACAGCCCACGGCAGGAACTGTGGAGAGCCCGGTACTCGGTAACGGGTACGCCGGGTTCGGCGAGCGGCCTGGAGAGACGGGCCGGTGGCAACACTGGTACCGCGCTCCAGGCCGACTCAACCGCTTCGACCCCGGCCTGGTCGAGAAAGAGCTGACCGTCATCCGCGACGATCTCCACTGCAACGCCGTCCACATCACCGGCGGTGACCCGGATCGCCTGGAGCTCGCCGCCCGCTACGCCGCCGAACTCGGACTGGAGATCTGGTTCTCGCCCTACCCGCTGGAGCTGACGACCGACGAGATCCTCACACTGGTCGCCGACTGCGCAGAGCGGGCCGAGCAACTCCGGACGCATGGAGCCGAGGTCGTGTTCGTCACAGGCGTTGAGCTGAGTGTCATGAACCGGGGGTTCCTCGAAGGCGACAGCACCGACGAGCGACTCGGCTGGCTGCTGGGCGACCCGGCCCGTCGGCCCGGGAGAATCGCCGCAGCCGACACCCGTGTCAACTCCTTCCTCCGCGAAGCCGTGGCGGTGGTCCGTGAGCGCTTCCACGGCAAGGTCACCTACGCCGCCATACAGTTCGAAGGCGTCGACTGGGACTTGTTCGACTTCATGACCTTCGAACTCATCCGGTCCGCGGAGGTGGCCGACCGATTCCGAGACGGCGTGCGCAGTCTCGTCGCACAGTCCAAACCGGTCGCCATCACCGGCTTCGGCACCGCCACCTGGCGCGGCGCGGGTGACATCGCGCCCCGCAGCATGGAAATCCTCGAAACCGACGAAGTCACCGGTACGCCGCTCCGGCTGACCGGGGAGTACGAGCGCGACGAGGCCGGCCAGGCGGCATACCTGAGCGAGCTGCTGGAGATCTTCGACAGCGAGGGCGTCGACAGCGCCTTCGTGTTCCTCTTCGCGCTCTACAACCTGCCCCACCGCCCTGGCGGAGACCCCCGCGACGACCTTGACCTCGCCAGCCTCGGCATCGTCAAGATCCTCGAAGACCGCCACGGCGACACTTACCCCGATCTGCCCTGGGAGCCCAAGGCCGCCTTCGCCGCGGTTGCCGACCACTACCGCGGCGGCTGACTGCCTGCCGTCGTCAGGGCTCACGCCTGATTGTCGCGACACTCGTCTGCGGCCGGGTCGCGCAGCGGGCGTGAGCCAGGCGTGGTCGGGCGGGTCAAGGGTCCTGGGCTCCGGGGACCGCACAGCGGAGGTCGCCCAGGTCAGGCGGCCGTCCCGAAGCCGAAGGCTTCAGGTGCCTGGCCGCGGAGCGAGGTGAAGTCGACGTCGAGGTGCGGGTCGTAGGCCTCGGGCTCAAGGCCGAGTTCGTGTCCTGCTCGACGGTGTCGTTGTCGGTGAGGACGCCGCCGTTGCCGAAGCCGATCCACTGGGAGAAGCCGTTGAACGCCTCGACCTTGTTGGTTGCGGCGGTCACCCGTCGGCGCAGCGGGGCGTCGGAGAGGTAGCGCAGCAGCTGGACGGTACGGAGGCCCCGCCCAGGGAAGGTTCGGCACTGCCCTCGCCCGCCGTCTCCACGCGCACCGCCGATGACGGGGCGGCGCCCGCGCGCTTGAATATGTCGGAGGCGACATATAGTGTGGCGTGGGTGGATGGACTTCTCACCATCGAGCTCGAGCCTGAGGTGCGGGACTGGCTGGACGCCCTGCCGGCCAGGCATTTCCTCAAGATCGACGAATACGTCGGCCTGCTCGCGGAACACGCCGGCGTGCTCGGCGAGCCCTACGCCCGCTACCTCGGCGACGGAGTCCGGGAGCTGAGGCCTACCCTCAACGGCGCCGCCATACGCATCACCTACTGGCTCACCCCGAACCGCACCGCCGTCCTGCTGACCGTCTTCCGCAAGACGAGAATGCGGGAGGACGCCGAGGTCAGACGCGCCAAGCTCGCGCAAAAGGTCTGTGAGGTCGAGCACGGCCCGGCCCACGAAGAGTTCGTCCGCACCATCGAGGAAGGAGAGGTGGAGCAATGAGCCACAGCCGTTGGAAGACACTGCGCGAGCGCAAGCTCGCCGAGGGCCTCACCGAGCCCGAGGACGTGGCCGAGGCCCGCCGCGAGATCCGGCTGTCCATGGCCCTGGCGAAAGCCGTGTACGACCGGCGCACCGAACTCGGGCTCACCCAGACCGAACTGGCCGGCCGCGCGGGCCTCACCCAGGCGAAGATCTCCCGGATCGAAGGCTCCGACACCGTCCCCACACTGCCGCTCCTGGCCAAGCTGGCCAAAGCCCTGGACGCGACCCTCAACATCGCGCTCGACCACGACGACACCCAGGTGACCTTCACCGCGCACCGCACCGACGCAGCCTGAACCGGCCGGGCACCTTCCCGCGCACCATCCGCCGACTCCGCTCCTCGGAACTCTCACATCTGTTCCTTTGCTCGAGCAGGATCAGCATTGGCCCAAGGACAGGACTGTCGTAGCCGGCACCGCCCCGCTGGACGCTCAGGGCACCTTGGGACCGTCGTGGAAGGTGCCGTCCGGGGCGTAGGGCCAGGCGTTGGAGACACAGCCGTACAGGCCTTTGATCTGCTGCATCATCACCGGGGCCGGCTCGCCGGGCCCGGGGCAGGTGCGGTGGCCGTACCCGAGCCAGTGTCCGACCTCATGGTTGATGATCAGTGCCCGGTACTCCTCGGGCGGTCCGTCGAATTCGGGCGAACCGAGCTGCCAGCGCTTGAGGTTGACCGCGACCGTCCTGCCGACCCGGCAGTTGAGCTCGCCGTGGGTGTCGAGGCCGCCGGTCGCGCAGATGGCGTCGGAGGTGTTCGGCGTGGCGATGCGGATCACCAGCGTGGCGCTCTCGTCGGCGACCTGCCGGAACACGACGTCGCCGCCGTGCGACCAGCCCTGTTCGTGGTCGAGGATCGCGGCGATCTGCTCGGCGGCTTCGTCGGGGTCGACACCGATGCCGTCCTCGACCTCCACCCGGTACGGCCTGCCCGCGCCGGTGCCTTCCACTCCGGCGGTGGCGACGGTGAAGGTACCCGGACCGGACTCCGGCACGGACGCGGGGGTGGGAGTCGGAGTGGGCGTAGGAGTAGGAGTCGGCGTCGGGCTCGTGGGGTTTGGCGCGGGGGATTCCTGGGCGACGACGGTCGGTGTGGCGACCGGGCCGAAGCTGTCGGGCAGGCCAGGTATGCCGGGGATTCCGTAGACGAAACCCATGTAGGCCGAAGCCGCGCCCAGGGCCAGAAGCGTGGTGGTGGCGGTTGTCCGGCGGCGTCGTCGAGCAACCCGGTGGGCGCGCGCCCTGGAGCGGACCTGTTCTGTGTCGAGCATGAGTTCTCGTCCGGTTTCGTCAAAGGTTGTCGGCGCGCGGCGCCCCGGCGGCCCGCTCCGCCGAGCGGGCCGCCGAGGCGCCAGACCGCACGCCAGTTGCTGGGTCTGCCTGGAACCAAGGGGCGAGCGCCGTGCCGACACCGTGGCCGGTGATGCCGAGCGTGGCGGGTTCGTATGAAGCGCCCCCTCAGGGTCTGGAACTTCCGTTCCATGCCGCGAGGGCCAGCCGTTGGTGATCGGACCCTTGCCTGGTGCGGCGTGCGGTGGGCGGGTTCGAGACCGGCAGCCCTCCGGCACCGGGGCCGGTGGAGGTCCGTCCGACACCGCTCCGGCCGTGGCGCGCCACCGGCGGCGCGCCACCGGCGGCGCGACGCCGGCGCGGCCAGCCCGGCGTCGGTGGCGTTGAGCAGTACGTCGCCCGCGGAGGACACCCAGTCCAGCCGCAGGACGTACTGGGTGGTCTCGACCGGGACCGAGCAGCCCGCCCCGAACGCCGGCACCCGCATCGCGGCACCGAGGATCGCCGGGCTGACGAGCACGATCCTGCGCGCAGGGGCCGGCGCTGACAGTGATGGGTTGTGGTCCATGCCTCCACTGAATACGGAAGGCTGTTGCGGTGACGTATGCGATTTTCGATACGCCCGCGATACACGGAATCCCCGGCATCAAGGAACCGGCACAAGCCGGCAGTGACATCCAGGACCGTGTGACGGTCCTCGACGACGGAATACCCGCCGTGGCCAACCTCGACCCCGACCTGCTCAATGCCCTGTGCCAAGCGCGACCCCGTCGTCCGCGGCGCACACCGACTTCGCCGCCCTCCAGGCCGCCGGGGGCGTTCCGGGGCAGGCGCCCGCCAAGGGGTGCTTTCAGAATGCTGGGTGGTTGTGGGCGAGGGTCATGCAGTGGGCGAGTCGGAGGAAGGCGTCGCGCATGTCGTCCCGGGGCTCCCGCGGGTCCGTAGGCGGCGGGGGCCGTGGAGTCAGGCAATGGCGGACCCGGCGACCCACCGGACGCGACCCGGGCCCGAGCCGTGCGGCTGTCCGCGCCGGGCGATCTTCGGGACGATGCCGCGCTCCCGCAGGCGACGGCGGTACAGCTCGTGGTCGTAGCCGCGGTCGGCATACAGTGCGCGGGGCCCGCGCCGGGGGCAGCCCCGTTTGCCCCGCACCGGTGGCATGCCGCTGTCGGCGTATGGGTCGGCGTCCTGGGAAGCGGGACTGACCAGCACGGATGCGTGATAGTCCCTGGTACCCCGGCGGCCCCGAGCGGGCGCCGAATCATCGGCCTGGCCGGCTCCGGGCTGCCGGTCGCACGGCGGCGCTCTCGGAACCACACTGGTCAGTGGGGGCGCCCCGCTGGAGGCGCTTACCCACGACGGAAGGACGGATCCATGCCCACGGACACGCCTCCCGGCCCACTGCGGTTCCTGGTCTTCGGCGCGGCACTACGGACCGATTCAGCCAACGCCCGCCTCGCCTCCCTCGTGGCTCGGCTCATCTCCGACACTGGTGCCACCGTCGACCTCGCCGGCATGCGCGACTTCGACATGCCCTTGTACGACGGCGACCTGGAGGCCACCGAAGGGCTGCCGCACGGCGCCCTCGCCCTGCGCGACCGACTCGAACAGAGCAACGCCTTCGTCATCTCCTCGCCGGAGTACAACGCCTCCGTGCCGGGAGTGCTGAAGAACGCGATCGACTGGGTCTCCCGTATCCGGCCGCAGCCGTTCAAGACCAAGCACGCGATGCTCGTCTCCGCCTCACCGTCCCTGGTCGGCGGCAACCGCGGGCTGTGGGCTCTGAGGATCCCCCTGGAGCACCTGGGCACCCGCGTCTACCCTGACATGTTCAGCCTGGCCAACAGCTACCAGGCCTTCGCCGAGGACGGAACGCTGGCCGACCCGGGGCTGCAGCAACGTCTCACCGAAACCGTGTCGGGCTTCCTGAGCCTCGTCGAAGCGGACGTGCGCTACGTCTGCCTGGAACGCCGGTGGTATGAGTTCCTGGGAGACCGCACCGAGGCAGCCATCACCCAACGGGCCGAGGCGTGATGCCAGGACGCCACGGGCTCCGGGGAGGTTGTTGAGCTGTCGGCTGGTCGCGGCTTCGTTGAGTACGTTGGCCCAGTCACCGAAGCCGGGGCCGCTGCGCCTGTCGGCGAGCTTGTCCCGGATCGCCGTCACCGCCCCCAGGGTGATGTTTTGGGCGTGAGTGAGGGCGAGGACGAGTTGGGCGACGTAGCACAGCAGTTCCTCGGCGGTGTCCAGGATCGCGGCGTAGACAGCCTGGGCGTCACCGGCACTGATACGGGCTTCGGTCTCGCGTCAGCGGTAGGCGATGGGGTAGGGGAAGCGGGTGCGGACGCTGTGGCCGAGGTCATCGAGCAGTGAGGCTGCTTCGACGCGCAGACGCAGCGCACGGCCGGAGTCGATGACGCGGGCGCGTGCCCGGGCCGCGGTCTTCTTCCAGGAAGACGGACTCGATCACCGAGTCCGTCTCCTGTTCCCACCGTTTGAACTGCTGCTTGACGGCCGTTAGTTCGTCGAGGGCCTTGGTCAGTGCCTCATCGGGCTGCGGGACAGGCAGCGCGGACAGCGCTTCCACGGTAGTGGTGGCCAGCCGTGGCCCGGCCAGGGCCAGGGCGAGCGGGTACGCAGGAACGTGGTGATCAAACGGGCCTGCGGCCGGGAGAGCGGCTTGATGGGCCTGAGGACCACTACTTGGTCGGACGCGGCGGCGGGGAGGTCTTCTTCACCGACCTCGGCGGTGAAGAAGCCGTGCGGGGGTGCCATGAATGGGGCGATCAGGCAGCGGATCACCAGGTCCCCGGCAGCGAGTTGCCGGTCTGCGGGGATGGTCGCCCACATGGTTTCCTCCGGCGGCGGGGCGACCGTGCCGTCCCGGCCGATGTCCCGCGGGCGGATCATGCGTACCCCGCCGGGATCCTTCGATGACGTCAGCTGCCTGCCCTTCTTCAGGATTGCGTCACTGAAAGGGGCGCGGTGCAACGTGAAGAGAGCACCAAGGGCGTTGACGGCTCCGAACCCGGCCAGGTCCTGGCGGCGTTGGAGGATGTGCGGGTCGAAGCGACCGAAGTACAGGCCCTGCTCCGGGCCGGGTATCTCCCGCAGCACATAGCCGTACTCTCCCCTGCCACCCTGCCGGGCCAGCAGCCGCCACAGCGTCGGGTGAAGGTGGGCGGCACGAGATCATGGCCTCGGCATAGGAGGAGTCGGAACCGAGAGCACAGCGCCCGTCCGACTCTGTCCTTCGCTCCCATGTCGGCGCCGGGAGCAACGGGCCATCGGCGAGAGGTT
Organism: Streptomyces triticisoli; assembly: GCF_003270085.1. Classification (GTDB taxonomy): domain Bacteria; phylum Actinomycetota; class Actinomycetes; order Streptomycetales; family Streptomycetaceae; genus Streptomyces; species Streptomyces triticisoli. The sequence goes on from NZ_QFDQ01000063.1 coordinate 17,120, forward strand.
CCCCAGAACGCGCGGCCAGTTGCTCCCACGACGGCTCACACAAGCTCTGCCAGCTCCCCGGTGCATTGAAGACCACCTCGTTTCGGGCCACTCACCAGCGTCCATCGGTGCGGTGACCTTCACCGTCGTCTGCGTGCGGTGAGCACGAGGGAGGAGCCGCTACGGTGAATCCCGAACGGTGTCCTCATCGGCCTGTACCAGCTTCGCGATCACCGGCACCCGGTTCCCGCCGGCCGAGGCCAGCAGCGTCATCGCGCGCCGGTACCGCACCGAACTGGTGCTACCCCGGCGCCCGATCTGCTGCAGCTTCTGCCCCTCCTGGCCAGTCAACCTGCGCACTGTGCAGGGGGCCGGCACTGGAGGTCCCCGTCGGGCAGACCGAAGCCGTGGGTGCATGCGAAAGGGCCCGGAGGCCGGGCCCTTTCGTGTGGTAGCGGGGACAGGATTTGAACCTGCGACCTCTGGGTTATGAGCCCAGCGAGCTACCGAGCTGCTCCACCCCGCGTCGGCACCAGCAACAGTACACGCCAGGGAGGGCAGGGTGTGTTCAGGTCAGCCGCGGACGATGTTCTCCGCCTGTGGTCCCTTCTGGCCCTGCGTCACGTCGAAGGTCACCTTCTCTCCCTCGACCAGTTCGCGGTAACCGGTACCGGAGATGTTGGAGTAGTGGGCGAAGACGTCCGGACCGCCGTCCTGGGCAATGAAGCCGTACCCCTTCTCGGCGTTGAACCACTTCACCGTGCCGCTGGCCATCTGACTGTTCCTTCTCTCTCGCCGGGCAAGCCCGGCCGGGGCGAATGCTGGGGCGTCCTCCGCAGTGGAGATCGTCCCGGCGTCCGTCCTACCCGGCACACGTGCCGTTTATCCGACTATCCTGCCAGCGGTCGAGATGTCATCCGCAACCGATGACGGGCCAGCGGGCGTGACCGAGTTCGTTTGGTGACTGGTGCGTTCATCCTGTACACCGGGTCAGGGCCACTGCACAGATCTGCACAGCGGTCTTACCGACGGGCCCGGCGACGGCAGGGTGGTAGGCGAGCGGTACCCGGCGGAATGTCAGGATGGGGGCATGACGACCAAGGTTTACTTCGATATCACCATCAACGACGAGCCCGCCGGGCGGATCGTCTTCAACCTGTTCGACGACGTGGTTCCCAGGACGGCGGAGAACTTCCGCGCCCTCGCGACCGGCGAGAAGGGCTTCGGCTACGCGGGCTCGTCGTTCCACCGTGTCATCCCCGACTTCATGCTCCAGGGCGGCGACTTCACCCGGGGCAACGGCACCGGCGGCAAGAGCATCTACGGCGAGAAGTTCGCCGACGAGAACTTCACCCTCAAGCACGACCGGCCGGGCCTGCTGTCCATGGCCAACGCGGGCCCGAACAGCAACGGCTCGCAGTTCTTCATCACGACCATCGTGACGGACTGGCTGGACGGCAAGCACGTGGTGTTCGGCGAGGTCGCCGACACCGAGAGCATGGACCTCGTCAAGAAGATCGAGGCCCTTGGCTCCTCCAACGGCCGTACCTCCGCGAAGATCACTATCGTCGAGTCCGGCCAGCTCTGACGATTCGCCGCCAGCACCGCCGAGGGGCGTTCGCCCGACGCGCCCCTCGGCGGCACTACCCCGCTCTTCCCTCGGCTGCTGTTCGTCCTGGACGGCACCGGCCCCGCCGGCATCACCACCCGGTCAAGGCCCTGCGCGCGGCGGCCGCCAGCCCGGCGCTGGCCGGCTTCCTGCGCCACGTCCCCGTCCTGGCGGCGCCACTGGTCGACCTACTCCAAGGCGGCCCTTCCCAACCCGTATGGCGGCCCGTCAAGGCCGGCGGGACACTTCTGGCAGCCGCGGGCGAGGTCGTCATGCAGGGCGAAGACCTCGCCGTGTGGATCACCGCGCAACGCACCGCGTGGGACCGGCTCGTCCCGGCGCAGCAGTACCTCCTGGAAACGGTCGGCATCGACCCTGCCGAGGACGAGCCGGTGCGGCCGGTGGCGCGGTCGCAGGACGATCAGTGGACGGCCAATCTGACGGCCGCGAAGCAGTTCCACGCTCGTGAAGGTCACCTGATGGTCCCCCGCAAGCACGTAGAGATCGTGGATGGGACGGAGCACCGACCGGGGCATGGCTCGACAACACCCGGCGAAGGGCAGCCGAGCTCAGTGAGCGGCGGAGGGCGGACCTGGACGCGCTCAACATGCGTTGGTAGCGGTGAGCTGCAGCGGCTAGTGCCGCATCAGACAACCTTTGCCCCGTAGTGACGTGACGCGCCGTTCGGATGCTGGTCCGGACGGCGCGGTGTCGCCAGGCTGTCCGGGTGGCAGAACGAGTACGTGTCCGTGAGATCGATGACGACGAGGGGCAGCGCCTGTTGCGGACCATCCGCAGAGGCACGGGGTCGGTGGTGACCTGGCGGCGCGCTCAGATGGTGCTGCTGTCCGCGCAGGGTATGCCCGTGGCGAAGATCGCCGAGGTGACATTCACGAGCGCGGATCGGGTCCGGGACGTGATCCACAACTTCAACACCGACGGCTTCGACTCCCTGTATCCGAAGTACAAGGGCGGCCGGCCCAGGACCTTCACCCTGCCCGAGCGGCGCGAGATCAAGAAGATCGCGAAGTCCAAGCCGGCCGAGCACGATCTGCCGTTTTCGACGTGGAGCCTGACCAAGCTGGCGGACTTCCTGGTCGCCGAGGGGGTGGTCGACGACATCAGCCACGAGGGCCTGCGCATCCTGCTCCGCGAGGAGGGCGTCTCCTTTCAACACCTGAAGACCTGGAAGACATCCAAGGACCCTGACTACGCGGCGAAGAAGGCCCGCGTCGAGCACCTCTACGCGATCGCCGACGCCGAGGTCATACCCGAGGAGGGCGAGCCCGAAGTCGTCTTCTGCATGGACGAGTTCGGGCCGCTCAACCTGATGCCCCACCCGGGCTGGCAGTGGGCCGAACGCGGTGGCAAGTACAAGGACCCCGACCGCGAACCTCGCCGCAGGCGGCGGGCGACCTACAACCGCTACGGCGGAGTACGGCACCTGTTCGCCGCCCTGGACCTGGCCAAGGACAAGCTCTACGGCCACATCAAGCCGGTCAAGAAGCGCACCCAGTTCCTGGAATTCTGCCGCTACCTGCGCAGCCTCTACCCGCCCCAGGTCCGTATCGCGATCGTCTGCGACAACTTCTCCCCGCATCTGACCACCAAGAAGTGCCAACGCGTCGGCACCTGGGCCGCGGCGAACAACGTCGAAATCGCCTACACCCCCACCAACAGCTCCTGGCTCAATCGCATCGAGGCCCAGTTCACCGCGCTGCGCTACTTCACCCTCGACGGCACCGACCACGCCAGCCACAAGGAACAGGGCGGTATGATCCGCCGCTACATCATCTGGCGAAACCGCCACGCCGACGACCAGCGCCTACGCGCTGTCGTCGGCAGGGCTAACGCTGCCTGATCCGGCGCTAAACGCCGGTGGCGCCATCGATGCGTTCCCGGACCAGGTCGGCGTGGCCGTTGTGGCGGGCGTACTCCTCGATCATGTGGACGTAGATCCAGCGGAGGTTGACGTCCTGCTCCATGAAGCGGCCCGTATCGGTCAGAGCACGGTCGGCGCAGTGCTCGCGGGCGCGGGCGATCTCCGCGTGCCAGGTGGCGAGGGCGTCACTCAGGGCGGCGCCCGCAGCAAGGTCGAAGCCGCCGTCGGGACCGTCCGGGTCGGCCTGCGGGTCGTAGATGGGCGGGGCCTGTTCTCCGGCGAGCACGCGGCGGAACCAGTTCCGCTCCACCTCCGCCATGTGCTGGACCAGGCCGGTCAACGTGAAGCCGGACGGCGGCACGGACGCGACGGCGGCCTGCTCATCGTCCAGACCCTCGCACTTCATGGCCAGTGTGGTGCGGTGAAAGTCGAGCCAGCTTTCAAGCGTCGCGCGCTCGTCGGCGTTCAGGGGCGGCATAGGGCGATCGATGGCGCTCATCGGTCGATTATCGCCAGCGGCCGAAGCCGTCGACAGGCGGGGCCACACTACAGGGCGAACGTTGCCTGATGCGGCACCAGGGCACGTATTTGGTTGTGATCAATAGGTGGTCCGGGTGAGGTGCTCGAGCCAGATAAGGTGCCCCCGAAGTCAGGCTGAGGGGGATCTCGTTGGAGCGACGGAAGCTGATCGGGATCGGGGCGGGGCTGGCGGTCCTACCCGCCTGGTGGGCCCTGCGTCAGGTGGCGAGCGGGGCCCAGGGGGACTGGCACACCGACACCGCACCGCTGGAGCGGGCATTCCCGCTGCTGGGCCCGCTCACCGATGCCAAGTGGGTGAGCAGCCGGCACAACGATCGGGGCATACCGTCGCCGGAGCTGGTGATCTCGGGCTTCGCCCGGCTGGCACCGGGGAAACTTGCCGAGCTGACGGCGGCCCACGCCTTCGTCTCCGAGGGGCCGGCCGATGACTTCTCCTCGTGGTTCGAGAAGCCGCTCAAGGGCGAGGGGCCGGAGAACCCGCAGTGGGTCCGGTCGCACGAGCTCGACCGCGACGGCAGCGGCTACTCCACCGAACTGTGGTTTGACCGTCGCAGCGACACCGTCCGCTTCTGGGCACTCAACCCATACGGCTAGGGCGCGTCGATTGTGATCAATGGGCGGTCCGGGTGAGGTCTTTGATCCAGATCATCGAGGCGCGGAGGTGGAGGCCGGCGAGGTAGCTGTCCGGGGTCTTGTCGTACCGGGTGGCGATGCCCCGCCAGGCCTTCAGTTTGTTGATCAGCCGTTCGACGGTGTTCCGCTCCTTGTAGAGAGCGGCGTCGTGGCGGACGGGCCGGCCGCCCCGGCTGCCCTTCTTCTTCCGGTGGGCGGCCTGGTCCCGCTTCTCCGGGATGACGGCCTTGATGCCGCGTCGGCGCAGGTGGGCGCGGTTGCCGCGCGACGAATAAGCCTTGTCCGCGGCGACGGCGTCCGGCCGGGTGCGGGGACGGCCGACGGGCCCGCGGACCCGGATCTTGTTCAGCACGGGGATGAACTGCGTGCTGTCCGCGGCCTGGCCCGCGGTCAGCACGAACGCCAGCGGGCGGCACCTCCGGTCGGCGACCAGGTGGACCTTGCTGGTCTGCCCGCCCCGGGAGCGTCCCAGGAGGGCGGCCTTCAGCCGGAGCTTGTGTCGGCGCCGGATGCGGCGTCGCTCTTCCCGCTCGGGGGCGTCCCCGTTGTCCTGCCCGCTTTGTTCCTCGCGGCCGCCCCCCTTGACCTGGCCTTCTCCTCCTCGGCGGCGGCCTTCTCCAGGGCGGTGAGGACGTCCTGGTCCAGGTGCATCCCGGCGGCGTCGTGGTGAGCGCGCGCGGTGGTGGAGTCGATGCTGACCAGGGACAGGTCCACCTCACCCCGCTGCGCGGCTTCCGCGATCAGGCCCTCCAGCAGGGCCTCGAAGACGCCGGCGTCCCGACCACGGGGGGAACTTCAGATCTCTGCTGCCCCCGGCACCTGGCAGTCGCGCCCCGCGAGGTGCCCCTCGACGGTCGGCGAGCGGGCACCGTACGGTCGGCGATGGTCACACCGGGCCGGCCGGGCGCGCAACCCTGGCCACAGGGAAGAAGGGCGGGGAGCGCCGATGGAGGACAAGGACCCCTGGATCAGACCTCTGCGCGGTGCCGTGCCACCTCGCGCGCGCGTGCTCTTCTTTCCGCACGCCGGTGGCGCCGCCTCGTTCTACGCGCCGTTCGCGCGGCGGTTCCCCGAGGGGTACGACGTCGCGGCCGTTCAGTACCCGGGGAGGCAGGAGCGCTTCGGTGAACCGTTCGTGGCGACCGTCGAAGGGCTCGCCGACCGGCTGATGCCGTCCCTGCGGCGATGGGCGGCGGAGCCCGTGCCGCTCGTGCTCGTCGGCCACAGCATGGGGGCGTCCGTCGCCTTCGAGTCGGTACTCCGGCTCGGGCGCGACCCGCTGACGGCACACTGCCGTCTCGTCGTTTCTGGCCGGACCGCCCCGTCGGCACCGCGCGAGATCCCGGCTTTCGAATCCGACCAGGAGATCCTCGACCACCTTGCCGGTCTCGGCGGCACCGACCCGACGATCGTCCGCAGCCCGGAACTCATGGACCTGTTCCTGCCCGTCATACGCAATGACTACCGGGCGGTCACCCGGTACCGGCCGGTCCCCGACGCCGTGGTGGACACGCCGGTCCTCTGCCTGACCGGGGACCGGGACCCGCAGGTCGCGCCGGAGGAGGCCGCAGCCTGGAAGAGTCACACCACGGCCGGTTTCCGGCTGAAGGTCCTCCCTGGGGAACACTTCTTCCTGACGGACCATCAGGACACCATCGTGCGGCTCGTCGCCGAGTGCGCCGACGCCGACGGGCGATGACGGGCGGCGCGTAGCGGCCCGCGGTACTGCCGCGAGCTCGTTGGCGTACGCCCGCGCACGCGCAGTGACCGTGTGCGCCGGTGGCTTCCTCCGTGCGCCAGGTCGTTCTCCGTGCCGAGCGCCCACCAAGGGGCCCGTGCCGGGCGCCCACCAAGGGACCCGTGCCGGGTGGCGTTCAGACATGCCGTTGCCGAATCCGGCCGAAACCCATGGGGCGGGCGTCCATGCGTCCGAGGCGGATGGTGCAGGTGGCGGCGCCGTGGCCCGGTTGTCGAGATGAAAGTCAACTTTCCGTTGATGCAAGGGGTTTGAGTGTGGAACGACGGGATACACGTCCCTCGCGGTGGGCTACTGACGGGCCATCCCCCTTCAGTTTCGGGGGGTTGCCATATCGTGACCCGACGTGAAAACTGTGAGCGCCTTCGGCCGGAATGGACCGCGTCGAAGCGCGTTCTTGGCACGCGAGCACTGAATCGTGAGACAGGGGAGTCCTGCGCGGGGCTGCTGCGCGGGGAAAGTCACTGGGGGATGTAGTGATGTCTGCTTGGTGCCCGAGGCACGTGTCACCAGACTGCGAGCGTGCGGGTCTGCCGGCCGCACGACGGACGTCCGGACCGCTCGGAACCGCCGCCCTGCCGTACGGAACCTGTCCCCAGGTCTCCTGACGCCTCCGGGGGGCCACTCGCATTCCGTGAAGGGCGGACGGGCGGGTCGTTCCCGAGCGGCGGTCGGCCCAGCTTGACCACAAGTCGGCTACCTGGCGCGGAGCGAGAGCTGCCGCGCGGTGCCACACCTGTTGACCAAGTCCATGACGGCCACGGCTTCCTGCCCGGCGAACCCACAGCACCGTCGGTGCCCCACCGCCGGGTCCGCGCGTCCTCACCCAAGGAGAAACGTTGACAAGCACACAACTGCCCGGGACCGACTCGCCCCTGGACGCGTTACCCGACCGGTGGCGGTCCTTACACGAGGCGGGCCCCGTCACCTACGACGAAGGGCAGGAGCAGTGGCGTGTCGTCGACTACCAGGGGGTCTCCGCCGTACTCGCCGACCCGGCGACCTACTCCTCCGACCTCACGCCCATCGCCCCCACCCAGCAGGACTTCGAGACCTTCCGGCAGGGCAACTTCGTCGGCATGGACCCGCCGAGACACCGCAAGCTCCGCACCTTGGTGAGCCAGGCCTTCACTCCGAGAGTGGTCCACGGGCTCGGACCGCGTATCGAGGCCGTGTGCGCGCGCCTGCTCGACGGTGTCGCCGACCGCGACCGGTTCGACCTGGTCGACACCCTCGCCTACCCCCTGCCGATCATCGTGATCGCCGAACTCCTCGGCATCCCCGCCGACGACCACAGACTGTTCCAGGAGTGGGCCGGCATCCTCTTCGGCGGCGACCAGCTCGGTGACAGCCTCGACATGGCCGACCTGGAACGGGCGCTGGAGGCCATCGCCCCGACCGTGCGAGAGATGAACGGCTACGTGCTGGACCACATCCGGCACCGCCGCGCCCACCCCGGGGACGACCTCACCAGCAGGCTCCTCACCGCCGAGGTGGACGGAACGAGCCTGGCGGACGAGGAGATCGTCGGATTCGTCGCCCTGCTGCTGGTCGCCGGGCACATCACCACCACCGCGCTGCTCGGCAACGCCGTGGTCCTCTTCGACCGGCATCCCGATGCCTTCGCCGCGCTGCGCGAGGACCCCGGCCGGCTGCCGAACGCCGTCGAGGAAGTACTGCGCTGGCTGCCGCCCTTCCCCGAGCTGGGACGGCGCACCACCCGACCGGTGGTGCTCGACGGCCACGAGATCCCGGCCGACACCCTGCTGATGGTGCACCTGGGTGCCGCCAACCGTGACCCCTCCCGCTTCACCACTCCGGACGTCTTCGACGTGGCCCGCAGTCCGAATCCCCATCTGACTTTCGGCCACGGCATCCACTTCTGCTTCGGCGCGCCACTGGCCCGGCTGGAAGCACGGATCGCGCTGCATATGTTGATGGAACGTTTCTCTGCCATCGAGGTCCCCTGCTACGGCGACGTCACATACCAGACCCCGGCCGTCATCGTCGGCGTACGCCACCTGCCGATCGCTGTCACCAGACCGTGACGCGCGTCGACACGCCAGGTCCCGCACCGCTCACCAGCGGGCCGGCCGTGTCCCCTCCCCGCACCCGCTCTCACCAGGAGTTCCCTTTCTCATGCCGTACCCCACCGCCGCTCCGGCCGCCGACCGGCCGCCGTCCCCGCTGCGCCAGGAGTTGCAGAGCCGCCTCGACTCCCTCGCGCGCGCCCACCACGTGCCCGGCGCCCAACTGGCCGTCCACACCGGCACGCACACCCTCAGCGTGCACACCGGCACGGCCGACGCCCTGACGGGAACCCCGTTCACCGCGGACACGGCCGTACCCCTGGGCTCCGTCACCAAGCTCGGCACGGCCGCCGTCGTGCTGCTCCTCGCCGACGACGGGGACCTCGACCTCGACGAGCCCACCGTCGAATTACTGCCCGAATTACGGTTACTGCCTGAGGTGACCGCGCGTCACCTGCTCAGTCACACCGGCGGCCTGCCCACCGGACCCGACTCCGACAGCGCCGCCGACACCACCGCCACGCGCTACCTCTCGGCGGTCTGCACCGCGCAGGGCGCCCTGTTCCTGCCGGGAACCGGCTTCTCCTACTCCAACGCCGGCTACGTCGCCGCCGGCCGGCTCGTGTCCGAAGTGACGGGCATGACCTGGCAGGAAGCGCTGCGAGCGCTCCTCCTCGAACCCCTGGGCATCGTCCCTGCCTTCCTGGGCGACGCCACCTCCGCGCGGCCGGTCGCCACCGGCCACGCCCTCAACACGGCCACGGGACTGGTGCGCCCGGCCCACCAGAACCTCGCCCCGGTGGAGGCTCCGGCCGGAGCCCTGCTGGCGAGCGCCGAGGACCTGGTGGCCCTGGGAAGGGCCGTCAACGGCCAGTCCACCGTCCTGCCCGCGTCCATCGCCGCCCAGATGCGCCGTCCCGAACCGGCCGCCGACCCCGGTGCCCTGGCGGACTCCTGGGGCCTGGGCCTCGCCCTCTTCCAGCAGGACGGTCGCGTGTGGTGCGGACACGACGGGAACGCCCAGGGCACCTCCTGCCATCTGCGGGCCGAGCCGGACAGCGGCGTCGTCGTCGCCTTCACCGGCAACGCCGGCGGCGCCACCGCCCTGTGGCGGGACCTCGCCGCCGACCTCACCCGGCTCACCGGCATACGCGTGCCGACCGCCCCGGCCACCGCCCGCCGCGGTCCCGCCATACCGCTGCCGGAATGCGCCGGCACCTACCGCAACGGGGGCACCGAGTACGCGGTCAAGCTCGACGGGGACGGCACGCCGACCCTGTCCGTCGACGGCGACTACCCCGTGCCGCTGGTGTGTTATCCGGACCTATCCTGCGATCTGGTCGACCCGGCGACCGGCCGGCACGAGCCCGGCGGCCGCTTCCACCGCGACCCCGCCACCGGGATCATCGACCGCCTGCAGATATCCGGACGCACCGCGCGCCGCACCGGCACCATCTGACCGCGCCCGCGTCACGCACCCGCCCCGCACACCGGACCCCCGCCCCGGTCCGGTGTGCCCGCGGACTGCCCGAGACCGGCGCGCCGGGTCTGCGCGCCGCCCCACGCCCGGAGGACTTCATCCCGATGACGGACTTGCACGCCCAGCGCCCCGCCGCGCCCGCCCCCGCCGGCACCACCCCGCCGTCCCGCGCGGACCACGCCCCCCGTCACGTCCCGCTCGGCGAGCTGTTCGCCGAGCGGGTGAGGCGCGACCCACACGCCCCCGCGGTGACCGACGGCCGGCGCACCTGGTCGTACGGGGAACTCGCACGGCGGGCCGGCCGTCTCGCCGCCCACCTCGTCGGCAGCGGTGCCGGACCGGAGCGGACGGTGGCGCTGGTCCTGCCGCGCTCGATGGAACTGATCGCCGCCGAGCTGGCCGTGGCCCTGGCCGGTGCCGCCTTCCTCCCCGTGGACCCCGGCTACCCGGCCGAACGGCGTGCCCTGATGCTCGCCGACGCCGCACCGGCCGTCGTCCTGGACGACCCGGACCGGGTCCGCGCGCTGATGAATGCCGGGGACCAGGAGGCGAACCCGCCCGAGAGGCGGGTGCTCCCCGACCACGCGGCGTACGTCATCTTCACTTCCGGTTCCACCGGCACCCCCAAGGGCGTCATCGTCACCCACCGCGGCATCGGTGCCTTCGCCGCGGCCGCCGCCGAGCGGTACGCCGTCGGCCCGGGCGACCGCGTGCTGCAGTTCTCCTCACCCAGCTTCGACGCCTCCGTACTGGAGCTGTGCATCTCCGTCCTGTCCGGCGCCCTGCTGGTCGTGCCGCAGGACGGGCCTTGGCTGGGCGACGAACTGGCCACCGTCCTGGACGAGCACCGCATCACCCACGCCCTCATACCGCCCGCCGCCCTCGCCACCCTGCCCGACCCGGCGGACACCGGCGGCGCGCCGCACCTGCGCACCCTGATCGTCGGGGCCGAGGCGTGCCCGGCCGCGCTCGTCGACCGGTGGGCACCCGGCCGCCGCATGATCAACTCCTACGGGCCGACCGAGGCCACCGTCGTCGCCACCTGGACCGGACCGCTCACTGACGGCACCGGCACACCGGCCATCGGCAGCCCGCTGCCCGGCACCGAGGCCCACGTCCTGGACGCGGCACTGCGCCCGGTGCCGCCCGGCACCGAGGGCGAGCTGTACGTGGGCGGCGACGGGCTGGCCCGCGGCTACCTCGGCCGCCCCGGTCTGACCGCGGCCCGGTTCGTCGCCCACCCCTTCGGGCCGCCCGGCGCCCGCCTCTACCGCACCGGCGACCGGGTGCGCCGCAGGGCGGACGGCGAGCTGGAGTTCCTCGGCCGGGTCGACCGGCAGGTCAAGGTGCGCGGCTTCCGCATCGAGCCCGGCGAGATCGAGGCCGCCCTGACCCGTGCCCCCGGCGTCCGTGAGGCCGTCGTCGTGGTCCGCGACGAGGAACCCGCCCGCGGCCGGCTCGTCGGCTACGTCACGCCCGCCGACCCGGCCCGCAGACCAGAGCCCGCCCGGCTGCGCGCCGCCCTCGCCGCCGCCCTGCCGGCCCACATGGTGCCCTCTGCCGTCGTCGTCCTGGACGCGCTGCCGCTCACTCCGCAGCACAAGATCGATCTGCGGGCCCTGCCCGCCCCCGGCGGCGCGCGGACCGAGGAGCACGTCGAGCCGCGCACCGGCGACGAGCGGGCCCTGGCCGCGATCTGGGCCGACGTCCTCGGCGTCGACGCCGTCGGCGTCACCGACGACTTCTTCGACCTGGGCGGCGACTCGATCCTCGCCGCCCGCACCCTGACGCGGATCCGGGAAGTCCTCGGCGCCCGGCTCTCCCTGCGCGACGTGTTCACCGCACGGACCGTCGCCGCGCTCGCCCCGCTGGCCGCCGAGCCGTCCGCCGCCGCGCCGCCGGACCCGATCCCCTCCGCCCCGCGCGGAAAGCCCGTCCCGCTCTCCAGCGCCCAGCGACGCCTGTGGTTCCTCGACGACCTCACCGACGGCGGAACCGAGTACAACACCGGCGTGGCGCTGCGGCTGCGCGGTCCGCTCGACACGCCGGCCCTGCGACGCGCCCTGGACCGGCTCGCCGCCCGCCACGACTCCCTGCGCACCGCCTTCGCCACCGTCGACGGCCGGGGCGTCCAGCTGATCGCCCCCGAGGCGGTACTCCCCCTGCGCACCTGTGACGTCGAGCACCTGCCCGCCGACCGGCGGGACGACGCCGTCGAGGGCCTGCTGACCGAGGAACTGCGCCGCCCCCACGACCTGACGGCCGGGCCCCTGACCCGGGCGCTGCTCGTCCGCCGCGCGCCCGGGGACCACGTCCTGCTGCTGGCCCAGCACCACATCGTCACCGACGGCTGGTCGGTCGGCGTCCTGACCCGGGACCTGACGGCGCTCTACCGCGCGGAGGCCTGCGGCGAACCGGACGGCCTTACCCGGCCGGGTGTGCAGTACCCGGACTTCGCGCTGTGGGAGCGCGAGCGGCGCACCGGCGACGCGGACGCCGACGACCTCGGCTACTGGAAGCGCCACCTGACCGGCATGCAGCAACTCGAACTGCCCACCGACCGGCCCCGGCCGGCGGTGCGCACCACCGCGGGCGCGGCACACCGTCACCACCTCCCGAAGCACCTGGTGGACCGGCTGCGGCAACTGGCCCAGGGCCGCGGCACGACCGTCTTCACGCTGTTCGCCGGGGCAGCGGCCGTGCTGTTCTCCCGCTACTCCGGGCAGCGGGACGTGGCGTTCGGGACCGTCACCAACGGGCGGGGCCGCCGCGAACTGGAGGACGTGACGGGCTTCTTCGCCAACACCGTCGTGTTGCGCGGCGAGGTCGACGACACCGTCACGGTCGATCGGTTCGTGGAGTCCATGCGCGCGACCGTGCTGGACGCCTTCGCGCACGACGGCGTGCCGTTCGACCGGGTGGTCGAGGAACTGGCCCCGCCCAGAGACCCCAGCCGCACTCCGCTGGTGCAGGTGTTGGTGGTGCAGCAGGCGGCGCCCGCCCGGCCTCCGCTGGCGGCCGGGGTGCGGATCGAGGAACATCCGCTGCCCCGCCCGGCCGCCCGCTTCGACCTCGTGCTGGAGTTCGCGCCGCGCGCCGACGGCGACTGCGAGCTGACGGTCGAGTACAACACCGACCTGTACGAGGCGGCGACCGTGGCCCGGGTGAGCCGGCAGCTGCACCGCCTGCTGGAAGGCATGGCGGACGGCCCGCACCGGACGCTGGCCGAACTGCCGCTGCTGTCGGACGACGAGCGGCGCACGCTCCTCGACTCCTGGAACCCGCCCGCCCTGGCCGACGACCACGCCGACGGCGCCACGCTCCCGGCGCTGTTCGAGGCGCAGGTGGCCCGAACCCCCGACCGGACCGCCGTGACCTGCGGCGAGGGCAGGCTGGACTACGCCGGGCTGAACCGGCGTGCCAACCGACTCGCCCGGCTGCTGACGGCGCACGGCGCGGGTCCGGAGTCCCTGGTGGCGCTGTGCCTGCCGCGCTCCGCCGACCTGCTGCCGGTGCTGTGGGCCGTCCTGAAGTCGGGCGCCGGATACCTGCCCGTCGACCCCGGCTACCCGGCCGAGCGGATCCGCTTCATGCTCGCCGACGCGGCCCCCGCCCTCGTCGTCGCCACCCGTGAGACCGCCCACGCGCTCCCCGACGACTGCGAGCCACTGCTCCTGGAGGACGCCGAGCTCTCCGAAGCCGATGCCGATGCGTCGGACCTGACCGACGCCGACCGGACCCGGCCGCTCGCCCCGTCCCACCCCGCCTACGTCATCTACACCTCCGGATCCACCGGCCGCCCCAAGGGCGTGGTCGTCACCCACCGCAGCGTGGCCGCGCTGGCCGCCTGGACCAAGGAGACGTTCGGCCCGCGCGGGCTGGCGCACGTCGTCGCGTCCACTTCCCTCAACTTCGACGTGTCCGTCTTCGAGCTGCTGTGCCCCCTGCTGGCCGGCGGCAGCGTCGAGGTGGTCGCCGACCTCCCGGCCCTCGCCGACAGCCCCGGACCCCGCCGGGCCGGACTCCTCAGTGGTGTCCCGTCCGTACTCTCCCGCGTGCTCGGCGGCGACAGCGCAGTCGAGGCGGACACCGTCGTCCTGGCAGGCGAGGCCCTGCCCGCCCGGACCGTGCGGGACATCAGGGACGCCATGCCCTCGGCCGAGGTGGCGAACATCTACGGCCCGACCGAAGCCACCGTCTACGCCACCGCCTGGTTCGCCGACGGCACCGTCCCCGACCAGGCCCCGCCCATCGGCCGTCCCGTCGCCCGCACCCGCGCTTACGTGCTGGACCGCCTGCTGCGCCCCCAACCTCCGGGTGTCATCGGTGAGTTGTACCTCGGTGGCGGCGGACTGGCCCGCGGCTACCTGCGACGCCCCGGTCTGACCGCCGCGCGCTTCGTCGCCGACCCCTTCGGCGCCCCCGGCGACCGCATGTACCGCACGGGCGACCTGGTGCGCTGGAGCGCCGACGGCCGGCTCGAGTACCTCGGCCGCATCGACCAGCAGGTCAAGGTGCGCGGCTTCCGCATCGAACTGGGCGAGGTCGAGGAGGCCCTGCGCCGCTGCACGGGCGTCGCCGAGGCCGCCGCGACCGTCCGCGACGACGACGGCCACCGCCGCCTGGCCGGATACGTCGTCCCCGCCCCCGGCGCCCGCGTGGAACCGGAGGCGGTACGCCGCGAACTCGGACACACCCTGCCCGACTACATGGTCCCCCCGGCCGTCGTGGTGCTGCCCGCCCTGCCGCTCAACCCCAACGGCAAGCTGGACCGCGGCAGGCTCCCCGACCCGGCGCCGACCGAACCCGCCGCACGCCACGTCGCGCCCCGCACCCCCACCGAACGGACCCTCGCCACCATCTGGGCCGACGTCCTGCACGTGGAGCGGGTAGGAGCGGACGACAACTTCTTCGCGCTGGGCGGCGACTCCATCCTCAGCATCCAGATCGTCTCCCGGGCCCGGCAGGCGGGCCTCACGATCACCTCGCGGGACGTCTACCGGCACCAGACGGTCGCCGCCCTCGCCCGCTGCGCCGACGAGGCGGGGAGCCGGCGGCCCGCCGCCGCGTCCGCACCCGTCGAGGCAACCGGCCCCGCGCCGCTGACACCCATCCAGCACTGGCTCCTCGACAGTGCCGCCGAGCGGGCCGGGCACTTCGGCCAGACCCTCTCGGTGAAGCTGCACGCCGGCGTCGACGCGAGGGCACTCGAAGACGCCCTCAACGACGTGATCGTCCACCACGACGCCCTGAGCTCCCGCTTCCTCACCGACGAGGCGGGCGTACGGTGGCTGATCGACGTCCCGGCCGCCCGCTGCCGCCTCGCGCGCCACACCGGTCCGGACACCGACACCCCGCACCTCGGCCCCCACGACCTGCGCCACGGCCCGCTGCTGCGTGCCGTACTGCACGACCGGGGTCCCGGACGGCCGCACGCGCTGCACCTGGCCGTCCACCACCTCGTCGTCGACGGAGTCTCCTGGCGCCTGCTGCTGGAGGACCTCGACCGGGCCTACCGCGCCCGCCGCGCCGGCCGGGACGGAGCGGCGGCGCTGCCCCAGAAGTCGTCCCCGCTGCGGCACTGGGCCGAGCGCCTCGCCGCGCACGCCGCCGCCGGCGGCTTCGACGACGAGAAGGCCTACTGGACGCGGGCGACCGAAGGCGCCCGGGCCGCCCTGCCGTCGGACCGGACGGGCACCAACACCTACGCCTCGCAGCGCTCGGTGACGGTACGCCTCGGACCCGAGGACACCGAAGTGCTGCTGCGCACCCTGCCCGAGACCTACCGGACCCGGGCCAACGACGTCCTGCTCGCCGCCCTCGGCCGGGTGCTGTGCGGCTGGACCGGTCACGACCGGGTGCTGGTGGACGTCGAGGGCCACGGCCGCGAGGAACTGTTCGCCGACGTCGACACCAGCCGTACCGTCGGCTGGTTCACCACCCGCCACCCCGTCGCCCTCGCCGTCCCGCCCGAGGCGCCCTGGGACGCCGTGCTCAAGCAGGTCAAGGAGCAGCTGCGCGCGGTGCCCCGGCACGGCCTCGGCCACGGCGTCCTGACCCTGCCGGGCCGCGGCGCCGCACCGCTCCCGGCGACCACCGCGCAGATCAGCTTCAACTACCTGGGCCGCTTCGGGCTCTCCGGGAGCTCCGGAGGGCTGTACAGCGGGTCGTTCCGTCCGCTGGAGCTGGACGCCGATCCCTCGGCACCACGCCCGCACGCCCTGGAGGTCGTGGGGCTGCTGGACGGCGACAGCCTGGAGTTCACCTGGTTCTACTCCGACGAGCTGCACCGGCGGGAGACCGTCGCGGACCTCGCCGGACGGTTCGCCGACGCGCTGGCCGGCCTCGCCCGCCACGCGGCCCGGCCCGGCGCCGCCGGACGAACCCCCTCGGACTTCCCGCTGGCCCGGCTCGACCAGACGCAGGTCGACCGGATCGCGGGCGGGGACCCCGCCGGCATGGAGGACGCCCACCCCCTCACGCCCACCCAGGCCGGCATGCTCTTCCACCGGCTCTCGCAGGACGACCGCGGCGTGTACTTCCAGCAGCTGACGTTCGTCCTGGACGGCGTGGAGGACCCGGCCGTGCTGGCGGACGCCTGGCAGCGGGTCACGGACCGTACGCCGGTGCTGCGCGCCCGCGTGGTGTGGCAGGACGTGCCCGAGCCGCTTCTCGTGGTGCAGCGCCGGGCAGCCGTGCCGGTGGAGCGGCTGGACTGGCGCGGCCTGTCCGACGCCGAGCGGGACGAGCGGCTGCGCGAACTGCTGGAGGGCGACCGTGCCCGTGGTGTCGACCTGACGCGCGCGCCGCTCCAGCGCCTGGTGCTGGCCCGGGTCTCCGACCGCGCGGTCCGTGTCGTGTGGTCCTTCGACCACCTGATCCTGGACGGCTGGAGCCTGTTCCAGGTCCTCTCCGACGTCTTCGCGTGCCACGCCGGCCTGGCGGGCGCCGCGGACGTCCCGCTGCCCGACCGCCGCCCCTTCCGCGACTACGTCGCCTGGCTGCAGGGCCGCGCCGACCGGGCCGAGGCCGAACGGCACTGGCGGACCCGCCTGAAGGGCCTGAGCGAGGCCACCGCGCTGCCCTTCGACCGCGAACCCCGCGAGAGCCACCGTGCGGAGTCGTCGCGGGCGGTACGCGTCACGGTGCCCGAGGCCACCACCCGGGCACTGGAGGGCCTGGCCAGGACGGCGGGCCTGACCATGAACACCCTCGTGCAGGGCGCCTGGGCGCTGCTGCTGAGCCGCCAGGCGGCCCGCGACGAGGTGGTCTTCGGCACCACCGTCTCCGGACGGCCGCCCGAGCTGCCCGGGGCCGACGCCATGACCGGCCTGTTCATCGCGACCCTGCCTACCCGCGTGACCGTGCCACGGGACGGGACACTGCTCACCTGGCTGGGCCGGCTCCAGCAGGAGCAGAGCGAGGACCGCCGCCACGACCACGTGCCGCTGCACCGGATGCGGGCGTTCACCGAACTGCCCGAACGCGCCGTCCTGTTCGACAGCATCGTGGTGTTCGAGAACTACCCGGTCGACGACGGTCTCGCCGCCGCGCACGGGCTGCGGCTCAGCGGCCTGGACGGCATCGAGACCACCAACTACCCGCTCGGCCTGGTCGCCTACCCCGGCACGGAACTCGCGCTGCGCCTCGGCTACGACCCGGACCTCTTCGACGCCGCCACTGTCGAGCGGATGGCCGAGTACCTCACCGTCCTGCTGGAGGGGATCGCCACCGCACCGCGGAGCGCGCCCGCCCGCCTGCCCCTGCTGACGGCCGCCCGGCGCGAGCAGGTGCTCCGCGCGTGGAACGACACCGCCACCGGTACCCCCGCGGCGACCACCGCGGACGTGTTCGCCGCGCAGGTGCGGCGCACCCCCGACGCCGTCGCGCTGCTGGCCGGTGACGAGCGGCTCACCTACCGCGAACTCGACGACCGGGCCGCGGCACTGGCCGGCCGGCTGGCCGCGCTCGGGGTCCGTCCGGAGGTCTCCGTCGGTGTCCTGATGGACCGCTCGGTGGGCCTCGTCGTCGCGCAGGTCGCCCTCGCCCGCCTCGGCGGCGTGTACGTCCCGCTCGACGGCAGGGCGCCGCGGGAGCGGCTGCGCACGATGCTCGGGGAAGCCGGCGCCGGCCTGCTGCTCACGGACGGGGCCTGGGAGGAGACGGCCGCGGCCCTGTTCCCGGAGGGCCGCGCGCTGCGGCCGGACGACACCGCCGCCGCGGCCCCGGAACCCGCGGCTGTGCCGCGCGTGCACCCGGACAACGTCCAGTACCTCATGTTCACGTCCGGCTCCACCGGCAACCCCAAGGGCGTGGCGGTGCGGCAGCGGGACGTCGCGGCGCTCGCCCTCGACCGTGCCTTCGCCCGTCACGACCGGGTCCTCGTGCACTCCCCGTACGCCTTCGACGCCTCCACCTACGAGGTGTGGGTGCCGCTGCTGCGCGGCGGCACGGCCGTGCTCGCCCCGCCGGGGGACCTGGAAGCCGCCGCCGTGCGCCACGCGATCACCGAAGAGGGGGTGAGCTGCCTGTTCCTGACGGTGGGCCTGTTCCGCATCCTCGCTCAGGAGGACCCCGCGTGCCTGACCGGCGCGCGCGAGGTGTGGACCGGTGGCGAGGCCGTGCCCGGCTCCGCCGTACGGCGCGTGCTGGACGCCTGCCCGGGTCTCACCGTCGTCGACGTGTACGGCCCGACCGAGACCACCACCTTCGCCACCCGGCGGGTCTTCCGCGCCGGTGACGCGCTGCCCGCGACACTGCCCATCGGCCGCCCTCTGGACGACACCCGCGTGTACGTCCTGGACAGCGCGCTTCAGCCGCAACCACCCGGCGTCCCGGGCGAGTTGTACCTCGCGGGCGCCGGGCTCGCCCGTGGCTACACCGGACGCCCCGGCGCGACGGCGGCCCGCTACCTGGCCGACCCGTTCGGCCCGCCCGGCGGACGGATGTACCGCACTGGCGACATCGTGCGCTGGAGCGCCGACGGCGAACTGCACTTCGTGGGACGCGCCGACGACCAGATCAAGATCCGTGGCTTCCGCGTCGAACCCGCCGAGATCGAGGCCCGGCTCACCGCGCACACGGCGATCGCCGAGGCGGTGGTGTCGGTGTCGCGGCACGCGGGCCGCAAACGCCTGGTCGCCCACCTGGTGCCCGCCCCCGGCGCGGCGGTGCCGCCGGCGGACGGGCTGCGCGAGAGCCTGTCCGGCGAACTGCCCGACTACATGGTCCCGGCCGCGTTCGTCACCGTGGCTCAGCTGCCCCTGACCGCGAACGGCAAGGTCGACCGGCGGCGCCTGCCCGAACCCGACCTGGCGGCGGCCGACACCGCCTACCGCGCACCGCGCACCGAGGCCGAGCGGGTGCTCGCCGGCATCTGGGCCGAACTCCTCGGCGTGGAACGGATCGGCGCCGACGACCACTTCTTCATGCTGGGCGGCGACTCGATCGTCAGCATCCAGGTCGTCTCCCGCGCCCGTGCCGCGGGGCTCGCGCTGACCCCGAGGGACCTGTTCCGGTACCCCACGCTCGCCGCCCTGGCCACCGCCGCGACCGGCACCGCCGCGACCGTCGCGGACACCGGCCCGGTGACCGGCGAGGTCGGGCTCACCCCCATCCAGCGCTGGTTCCTCGACGTCGAGCCGCCGCGCCCGGAGTACTTCAACCAGTCCGTGGTCGTCGAGACGGCCGAGGACGTGGACGCCGGCGCGCTGAACACCGCCCTGACCGCGCTGTGGGCCCACCACGACGCCCTGCGCGCCCGCTTCACCCGCGCCGCGGACGGGACCTGGCACCAGGAGTACGCCGCCCCGGACACCGAGGCACCGGAGCTGTTGCGGGTCCACGACCTGAACGGTCTCGACGCCCAGGCCGCCGAGGAGGCCGAGGCCCGCTTCTCGCAGGAGGCGCACACCGGCTTCCGGCTGGACAGCGGCCCGCTGGTCGCCGCCCGGCTGTTCACCGGCCGGGGCCGGGCCGCCCGCCTGCTGCTGACCGCCCACCACCTGGTCGTCGACGGCGTCTCCTGGCGCGTCCTGCTGGAGGACCTGGAGACTGCCTACCGGCAGGCCCTGGCCGGCGAGCGGATACGGCTGCCGCAGCGCACGACGTCCGTGCGGGAATGGGTGCGCCGGCTCACCCAGCGCACCGGCGAGGGAGACTTCGCCGCTCAGCGCGCCCACTGGGAGGCCGTGTCGCGGCACTGCGCCGAACCGCTGCCGGTGGACCTCGACGGCGGCAACACCGTCGCCGACCTGCGCGCGGTGACCGTACGCCTCGACCGCCGGCGGACCGACGACCTCCTGCGCAGGGTTCCCGGCGTCTACCGCACCCGCATCGACGACGTCCTGCTGACCGCCCTCGGCCGCGTGCTGGCCGACTGGACCGGCCGCACCACCGTCGCCGTGGGACTGGAGGGACACGGCCGCGAGGACCGGCTCTTCGACGACCTCGACCTGTCCCGCACGGTCGGCTGGTTCACCAGCCTCTTCCCGGTCGCCCTCGAACTGCCCGAGGGGGACTGGGGCGCCGCGCTGAAGTCCGTGAAGGAACAGCTGCGGGCCGTACCCGACCGGGGCGTCGGCCACGGCGCCCTGCGCCACCTGGCGGGCGACGAGCGGCTCGCCGCCGCACCGCTGCCCGGCATCAGCTTCAACTACCTGGGCCGGTTCGACTGGTCGGCCGACGGCGGCACGCTGGTGAGGGCCGTTCCCGGCGGCCTGGGCGGCGCCGAGGACCCCGGGGCGCCGCGTCCGCACCTGCTGGACGTGGTGGCCCGCGTCGAGGACGACGAGCTGGAGATCACCTGGCACTACAGCGGCGGACGCCACCGCGAGGAGACGGTCGCCTCCCTCGCCGAGGGCATGCTGCGGTCCCTGGAGGAGATCGTCGCGCACTGCGCCGCCCCGGACGCCGGAGGCCGCACGCCCTCGGACTTCCCGCTGGCCCGGCTCGACCAGGCCGCCGTCGACCGGATCGCGGGGGACGGACGCACGGTCGAGGACGTGTACCCGCTGACGCCGATGCAGGCGGGCATGCTGTTCCACAGCCTCATGGACCCCCGGGCCCGCACCTACGTCAACCAGGTGCAGGTGGTGCTGCGCGGCGTCACCGACCCGCACGCGCTCGCCGAGGCGTGGCAGCGCACGGCGGACGCGAACCCGATCCTGCGCACCCGCCTGGTGTGGCAGGAGACCGCCGAACCCCTCCAGGTGGTGGAGCGGCGGGCCGTCGTGCCCGTCACCCACCACGACTGGACCGGGTGGTCCGCCGAGCGGTGCGCGCGGGAGATGGAGTCGCTGCTGGAGGCGGACCGGGAGGCCGGGATCGACCTCGGCGCGGCCCCGCTCATGCGGCTCGCGCTGATCCGCCTGGCACCGGACCGGGTGCGCATGGTGTGGACGTTCCACCACGTCCTGCTCGACGGCTGGAGCGCGGCCCAGGTGTTCGACGAGGTGTGCGAGCGGTACGCGGCCCTGACCGCCGGACACCGCCCGCAGGTGCCCGGCCGGGCACCCTTCGCCGACTACCTGCGGTGGCTGGCCGCCCAGGACACCGGCCGTGCGGAGCGCCACTGGCGCGAGACCCTCGCCGGGTTCACCGCCCCCACCCCGCTGCCGCGCGACCGGCGCCCGGCCGGGGCCCACCGCACGTCCTCCTCGGGAACGGTCCGGGTGGCCCTCGGGCGGGAGGTGTCGGCGCGGCTGAAGGAGACCGCGCAGCGGGCCGGGCTGACCGTCAACACGGTGCTCCAGGGCGCCTGGGGGCTGCTGCTGCACCACTACGGCGGCGGCGTGGACGTCGTCTTCGGCACCACCGTGTCCGGCCGCCCGGCCGAACTGCCCGGCGTGACCTCCATGGTGGGCCTGTTCATCAACACCCTGCCCACCCGGCTGCGGATCGACGGCAGCCGCCCCCTGCTGGAGTGGCTGCGCGAGGTGCAGGCCGCCCAGTCGGAGGCCCGACGCCACGACTTCGTCTCCCTCGCCCAGTTGCAGACCTGGAGCGAGGTGCCCGGCGGCACCAACCTGTTCGACAGCATCGTCGTCTTCGAGAACTACCCGTTCGACGAAGGCGCCCTGACCCGGCACGGGCTCGCCGTCGAGCAGGAACGCGACCTGGAGCCGACCAACTACCCGCTCAGCGTGGTCGTCGCCCCCGGCGACGACGTGACGGTGTCCCTCGACTACGACCCGGCGGCCTTCGACGCCGCCACCGTCGAAGGGCTCGGCGCGAGCCTGCGCACGCTGCTGACGCGGATCGCCGCTGACGTCGACCACCGTCTGGCCGATCTGCCGGCGCTCGAACCGGACGACGGACGCCGCCTGCTGGACCGGCTCGCGGGACCGGTGGCGAGGCTGCCGCACCGCACCCTCCCGGACGCCTTCGCGGCACAGGCCGCCCGCACCCCCGACGCCCCGGCCGTGACCGCAGGCGCCGAGCACATCACGTACCGGCAGCTCGACGAACGCGCCAACCGGCTGGCCCGCCTCCTGATCGATGCCGGGGCCGGACCGGAGCGGTTCGTCGCGCTGGCCCTGCCCCGCACCGCCGACCTGATCGTGGCGCTCCTCGCGGTCCTCAAGAGCGGCGCCGCCTACCTCCCGGTCGACCCCGGCCATCCGGCGGAGCGCATCGCGTTCCTCTTCGAGGACGTGCGGCCCGACGCGGTGATCACCTGCGCGGAGACCTCCGCGCGGCTGCCGGACGGCCCGTACCCGCGGATCGCCCTGGACGATCCGGCCTGCGCCGAGCGTCTGGCCGCCGCGTCCGCCGCCCCCGTCGGTGACGGCGAGCGGTGCGGCAGGCTGCTGCCGGACCACCCCGCCTACGTCATCCACACCTCCGGCTCCACCGGCCGGCCCAAGGGCGTCGTCGTCCCCCACGCCTCGGTGGTGGCGCTGACCGACTGGGCCGCCGCCGAGTTCACCGGCCGCGGGCTCTCTTACGTGGTGGCCTCCACGTCGCTCACCTTCGACGTGTCGGTGTTCGAGATCCTCTCGCCGCTGCTGGCGGGCGGCCACGTCGAGCTCGTCCGCGACCTGCTGGCCCTCGCCGAACGGCCCGAGCCGTGGCGTGCGGGACTGCTCAGCGCCGTCCCCTCCGCCCTGGACCGCCTGCTGGCCGAGGACACCGTGCACGTCACGGCCGACACCGTCGTCCTGGCCGGCGAGGCGCTGCCCGCCCACGCCGTCCGCCAGGTGCGCGCGGCGATCCCCGGCTGCCGGGTCATGAACATCTACGGCCCCACCGAGGCCACCGTCTACGCCACCGCCTTCACCTGCGACCCGGCAGACCCCGACCGGGTCCCGCCCATCGGCCGGCCCGTCGGCGGCGCCCGCGCCTACGTCCTCGACGCCCGCATGCGCCCCGTGCCCATCGGGGCGCCCGGCGAGCTGTACCTGGCCGGGACCGGCGTGGCCCGCGGCTACCTGAACCGGCCGGGCCTGACCGCGTCCCGCTTCCTCGCCGACCCCTTCGGCCCGCCCGGCAGCCGCATGTACCGCACCGGCGACCTGGTCCGCTGGACGGCCGACGGCGACCTGCTGTACCTCGGCCGGACCGACGACCAGGTGAAGGTGCGCGGCTTCCGCATCGAGCTCGGCGAGGTGGAGGCCGCGCTGGGCCGGCACCCGCAGGTGGCCGCGGCCGCCGCCCGGGTCGTGGAACACGACGGCCACAAGCGCCTCGTGGGCTACACCGTGCCCCGCGGCGGCGACGCCCCGGCACCGGCCGACCTGCGTGCCTTCCTCGCCCGGACGCTGCCAGACCACCTGGTCCCGGCGGCCGTGGTGCCGCTGGAGCGACTGCCACTGGGCGCCACCGGCAAGCTGGACCGGCGGGCCCTGCCCGAACCGGTGTGGTCGGCCGCCACCACCACGGAGGGCACCCGGCCGCCGCGCACCGCCACCGAGCGGACGCTCGCCGCGATCTGGTCCGAGGTGCTGGGCGTGGCCGAAGTGGGCGCGACGGACAACTACTTCGCGCTCGGCGGCGACTCCATCCTCGGCATCCGGATCGTCTCCGCCGCCCGCCGGGCCGGACTCGCGCTGACGCCCCGGCACCTCTTCCAGCACCAGACGGTCGCCGAACTGGCCACGGCGGCCGAGGAGTTCCCGCCCGCGACGGCCAGTGCCGAACAGGACCCGGTCGTCGGAGACGTCCCCCTCACGCCTGTACAGCACTGGCTGTTCGACACCCTCACCGGCGACCCGGCCCGCTTCACCCAGACGGCCTCCTTCGAGGTGGCGTCCGACACCGACGCAACGCTGCTGCGCGCCGCCCTCGCGGCGGTGCTGGAGCAGCACGACGCGCTGCGCATGCGCTACGAGCCGGCCGGCGACGGACGGTGGCGCCAGTACGGCACCCCGCCCGGCGCCGCGCCGCACCTCGAGGTGCACGACACGCCCGGGGCACCGGACGCCGTGGCCGCCGGCCTGTGCTCCGGGTTCGACCTGGCACGGGGGCCGCTGCTCAAGGCCGCC
The DNA here is from genome assembly GCF_003270085.1 of Streptomyces triticisoli. Taxonomy (GTDB): domain Bacteria; phylum Actinomycetota; class Actinomycetes; order Streptomycetales; family Streptomycetaceae; genus Streptomyces; species Streptomyces triticisoli. The sequence continues at coordinate 41,512 of NZ_QFDQ01000063.1, forward strand.
CTGTGCCGCTGGGACGACCACCGGCCGCCCGTCCTGCTGCTGGCCGCCCACCACCTGGTCGTCGACGCGGTGTCCTGGCGCGTGATCCTGGAGGACCTCGGCACGGCCTACCAGGCCCTGCGCACCGGTGGCACCCCGGACCTGGGCCCGAAGACGACTTCCTTCCGGGAATGGGCCCGGCGCCTGGCCGCGCACACCGCCGACGGCGGCTTCGACGACGAGACCGCGCACTGGAGCGGCCTGCGCCCCACCGCCCTGCCGACCGACCTCACCGGCGGCAACACCGCCGCCGACGAGGAGACCGTGACGGTGAGCCTCGGCGCCGAGGACACCCGCCGGCTCCTGAAGGACGTGCCGGACGCCTACCGCACCCGCGTCAACGACGTCCTGCTGTGCGCCCTCGGCCGGGTCATGGCCCGCTGGACGGGACAGGACCGGGTGGTGGTCGCACTGGAGGGCCACGGCCGCGAGGACCTCTTCGACGACGTCGACCTCGCCCGTACCGCCGGCTGGTTCACCACCATGTTCCCCGTGGGCCTCGACGTGCCCCGCGACGCCGACCCGGGCACCGCGCTGAAGACGGTCAAGGAGAACCTCCGGGCCGTGCCGCGCGGGGGAGTGGGCTACGGCGCGCTGCGTCACCTGCACCCCACGGCGGGACGCGAGCTGCCCGGACTGCCGCAGGTGGGCTTCAACTACCTGGGACAGCAGGACTGGAACGCGGCCGAGGACGGTCTGCTGCGGGTGCCCCACGGCGGGCTGACCGGCGGCATGGACCGCTCGGCGGACCGACCGCACCTCATCGACGTCCTCGGCCGGGTCACCCACAAGCGGCTGGAGTTCACCTGGTCGTACTCCCGGCGGGTGCACCGGCACGACACCGTCGCACGCCTCGCCGAGGAGACGGCGGAGGAGCTGCGGCGGATCGTCCGGCACTGCGCCGAGCCGGGCGCGGGCGGCCGCACCCCGTCGGACTTCCCGCTGGCCGCACTGGACCAGGCGGCCGTCGACCGGCTCGCCGGCGACGGGCGTGACGTGACGGACGTCTACGCCCTCACCCCCACGCAGACCGGCATGGTCGTGCACGGCATGGACGAGCCCGGTGAGGGCCTGTACGTCGAGCAGATCACCTTCGTCGCGGACGGCGTGCGCGAGCCCCGGCTGCTGGCGGCCGCCTGGCAGCACGTCGTGGACCGCACGCCCGTGCTGCGGACCGCGGTGGCCCCGGGCGAGGTCCCGGTCCCCCTCCAGACCGTGCACCGCCACGTCACCCTGCCCGTCACCGAGCTCGACTGGAGCGGCCTGGACCCGGCGTGGCGGGACACCGAACTCAAGCGGCTGCTCGACGAGGACCGCGCCCGCGGCATCGCCCTGGACCGTCCCCCGCTGCTGCGCGTCACCCTGATCCGGCTCGGCCCCGACGAGGTGCGCGTGCTGTGGACCTTCCACCACGTCCTGCTGGACGGGTGGAGCGTCTTCCACGTGCTGTCGGACGTGATGGCCGCGCACGCCGCGCTCGCCGCCGGCGGCGAGCCGCGGCTGCCGCGGCGGCGGCCCTTCGCGGACTACGCCGCCTGGCTGGCCGGCCGGGAC
>NZ_QFDQ01000064.1 GCF_003270085.1 Streptomyces triticisoli
GCCCGCGCCGCCCTCCCCGGCTGGGCCGCGACGCCGCCCGCCGAGCGGGCCGCCCGCCTGGCCGCCCTGCGGGACGTGCTGGTGGCCCGCAAGGACGAGATCGCCGAGACCGTCACCACCGAACTCGGCTCGCCACTCGCCTTCTCCCAGGCGGTCCACGCGGGTGTGCCGATCGCGGTCGCCGGCTCCTACGCCGACCTCGCGGCGACGTACGCCTTCGAGGAGAAGGTCGGCAACTCCACCGTCCACCACGAGCCGGTGGGCGTGGTCGGCGCGATCACCCCCTGGAACTACCCGCTGCACCAGATCGTCGCCAAGGTCGCCCCGGCGCTGGCCGCCGGCTGCACGATCGTCCTCAAGCCCGCCGAGGACACCCCGCTCACCGCCCGGCTCTTCGCCGAGGCGGTCCACGAGGCCGGCGTCCCGGCCGGTGTCTTCAACCTGGTCACCGGCCTCGGCCCGGTCGCCGGACAGGCCCTGGCCGAGCACCCGGACGTCGACCTGGTCTCCTTCACCGGCTCCACGGCCGTCGGCAGGCGGATCGGCGCGACGGCGGGCGCCGCCGTCAAGCGGGTCGCCCTGGAACTGGGCGGCAAGTCCGCCAACGTCATCCTGCCGAGCGCCGACCTCGCCAGGGCCGTCAACGCCGGCGTCGCCAACGTGATGTCCAACTCCGGCCAGACGTGCAGCGCCTGGACCCGGATGCTGGTGCACCGCGACCAGTACGACGAGGCGGTCGAGCTCGCCGCGGCGGCCGCCGCGAAGTACGGCGACCGCATCGGACCGGTGGTGAACGCCAAGCAGCAGGCCCGCGTGCGCGGTTACATCGAGAAGGGCGTGGCCGAGGGCGCCCGCCTGGTCGCCGGCGGCCCCGAATCCCCGCGCGACAAGGGCTACTTCGTCAGCCCCACCGTCTTCGCCGACGTCACCCCCGGCATGACCATCGCCCAGGAGGAGATCTTCGGCCCGGTCCTGTCCGTCCTGCGCTACGACGACGAGGACGACGCCCTGAACATCGCCAACGGCACGGTCTACGGCCTCGCCGGCGCCGTCTGGGCGGGCGACGAGGCGGAGGCGGTCGACTTCGCCCGCCGTATGGACACCGGCCAGGTCGACATCAACGGCGGCCGCTTCAACCCGCTGGCCCCCTTCGGCGGCTACAAGCAGTCAGGCGTCGGCCGCGAACTCGGCGCCCACGGCCTCACCGAGTACCTGCAGACCAAGTCCCTCCAGTTCTAAGGGAGTCACACCTCATGGCCGTACGTGCCGCCGTCCTGCCCGCCATCGGCTCGCCACTGGAGATCACGGAGATCGAGCTGCCGGAGCCCGGCCCCGGGCAGGTCCGCGTCCGGCTCGCCGCCGCCGGGGTCTGCCACTCCGACCTGTCGCTGACCAACGGCACGATGCGGGTTCCGGTGCCGGCCGTGCTCGGCCACGAGGGCGCCGGGACCGTCCTCGCCGTCGGCGAGGGCGTCACCCATGTCGGGCCGGGCGACGCCGTCGTCCTCAACTGGGCGCCCTCCTGCGGAAGTTGCCACGCCTGCTCGCTCGGCGAGGTCTGGCTGTGCGCCAACGCGCTGAACGGCGCCGCCGACATCCACGCCCGCACTGCCGACGGCACCGACCTGCACCCCGGCCTCAACGTCGCCGCCTTCGCCGAGGAGACCGTCGTCGCCGCCTCCTGCGTCCTGCCCCTTCCGGACGGAGTCCCGCTCACCGACGCCGCCCTGCTCGGCTGCGCCGCCCTCACCGGGTACGGCGCCGTCCACCACGCGGCGAAGGTACGGCCGGGGGAGACGGTCGCGGTGTTCGGCGTCGGCGGGGTCGGCCTGGCCACCCTCCAGGCCGCCCGGATCGCGGGCGCGTCGAGGATCGTCGCCGTCGACGTGACCCCTCAGAAGGAGGAGCTGGCCCGCCGCGCGGGCGCCACGGACTACGTCCTCGCCTCCGAGAACACCCCCCGCGAGATCCGCGCCCTCACCGGCAGGCAGGGCGTCGACGTCTCCGTCGAGTGCGTCGGCCGCGCGGCCACCATCCGCGCCGCCTGGGACTCCACCCGCCGCGGCGGCCGTACGACGGTCGTCGGCATCGGCGGCAAGGACCAGCAGGTCACCTTCAACGCCCTGGAGATCTTCCACTGGGGCCGCACCCTGACCGGCTGCGTCTACGGCAACTCCGACCCGGCCCAGGACCTGCCCGCCCTCGCCGGTCACGTCCGCGCCGGCCGCCTGGACCTGACCGCGTTGGTGACGGAGCGGATCGCCCTGGACGGCATCCCGGCGGCCTTCGAGAACATGCTGGCCGGCAAGGGCGGCCGGGCACTGGTGGTGTTCTGACGACAGGCTTTGAGGGCAGGCGGGACCAGCGCCCCGAACAAAATGGGTGCCCGGCTCGTGAGGCTCCCCCAGCCCGGCGGCTGGGGGGTGACCCCGGGCACGCTCCCCCAAGCTCTTCGAGCAGGGGGGACCCCATGGCGCCGCGAGCTGATCGGACTCCCATTTTGTTCGGGGCTCTCAGGACACCCGCTCGGGCCGCGGCTCCACCGCCGCGGCCGGTTCCGCCCCCGGCCGGCGACGCGACCGGGACACCGCGACCCCCGCCAGGCACAGGGCCCCGCCCGCCAGTGTCAGCGGGCCCGGCACCTCGCCCAGGGCCAGCCAGGACATCAGGACGACCAGGGCGGGGACGGCGTACGTCGTCGCGCCCATGCGGCTCGCGGTCGTGCGGGCGAGGGCGTACGCCCAGGTCGTGAAGGCGAGGGCGGTCGGGAAGACGCCGAGGTACACCATGTTGAGCGTGGCCGACAGCGGGGCGTGTGCGGCCTCGTGGACGAGCTGCCCGGCGAAGGGCAGACAGGCCACCGCGCCGACCAGACAGCCGAAGGTCGTGACCTGCAGGACGCTGGCCCGGCTCAGGGCGGGCTTCTGCGCCACGACCCCCGCGGCGTAGGCCAGGGCGGCCAGCAGGCACAGCACCACTCCGAGCAGCGACGAACCGCCCCCGCCCGACATCGACAGGCCCACGGTCACCGCCCCCGTGAACGACACCGCCATGCCCGCCAGCAGCCGCGGCGGCATGGGGTCCCCGAGCAGCCGTGCCCCGAGCAGCGCGATCAGCAGCGGCCCGACGTTGACCACCAGCGCGGCGGTACCGGCGTCCACCTCCTGCTCGCCCCAGTTCAGGGCGACCATGTACAGGCCGAACCACAGCACCCCGGATATCCCGATCCCGCGCCAGGCGGCCCGCGGCGGCCACCCCTCCCGCCGTACGAGACAGATCGCGCCCAGCGTCAGCGCCCCCGCCAGCAGCCGCCCGAGCGCCAGCGCGCCCGGCGAGTACACGGCACCCGCGCTGCGGATGGAGACGAAGGCGGAGGCCCACAGCACCACGGTGACGGTGGCGGCGCCGGCGGCCAGACGGGCCGGGGAGACGTTCATCATGTTTCCAGAGGTTAGGTGGGACGGGTACGGCACGGCTCGCGGGTTTCCGACACCAGGATCCGGCTCAGCGCAGCGCCCCCGCCTCGATCCCCAGCAGGTCCGACAGGGCCCGCTCACCCGTCGCCGTGACCTTCACCGCCCGCTCCGAGCCGATGCGTACGCACCAGCCCGCGTCGAGCGCGTGCCGGCACAGGGCCGCGCCGGCGACCCCCGCGAGGTGCGGCCGCCGTTCCGTCCAGTCGAGGCAGGCCCGGGCCAACGGGCGCCGGCCCGTGCGGTCCAGGCCGATGCCCACCGTGCCGAACCAGGTCAGCCCCGCGTCCGTGAGCGCGAAACCGGTGTCCTGCCGCAGCAGTCCCCGCACGGTCAGCGCGTCCGTCACCGCGATGCCCAGCCGCCCCGCGAGATGGTCGTAGCAGGTGCGGCCGCGGGCCATCGCCGAGCCCGCGCTCGCCTCCCGCAGAGTGCGTGGCCGGTGCGCGACCTCCGGGGCGACCTGGGCGGCCAGGTCCTCCACGAGCTGGGCGACCCGCGCGTCGGCCAGGCGTACGTACCGGTGCCGCCCCTGCCGTTCCTCCGTCAGCAGTCCGCCCGTGACGAGCTTGCCCAGGTGCTCGCTGAGCGTGGACGCGGCGACGCCCGCGTGCCGGGCCAGTTCCCCGGCCGTCCACGCCCGCCCGTCGAGCAGCGCCAGCAGACACGCGGCGCGGGTCTCGTCGGCGATCAGCCCGGCGAGCGAGGCCAGGCAGGCGGCCCGGGGGTCCTTGGTGGTCATGCACCCAAGCGTGCGGCACGCACGGTTCGGCGGTCACCGAAGTGTGGCTATGCGGTCCGCCCCACCTGCTCGTACTGCCGTACCAACCCGTCCAGCAGCGCCGTCAGCCCCGTCTCGAAGGCCCGCTCGTCGATCTTCTCCTGCTGCTCGGCCAGCAGATGGGCCTGCCCGAGGTGCGGGTAGTCGGCGGGGTCGTAGGCGCCGGCGTCGTCGACGAAGCCGGCGGCGAAGGAGCCGAGCGCGGAGCCCATGATGAAGTACCGCATCAGCGCGCCGATGGAGGTGGCCTGCGCCGGCGGCCAGCCCGCGTCGACCATCGCGCCGTACACCGCGTCGGCCAGCCGCAGCGCGGCCGGGCGGCGGCCGGGGCCGCGGGCGAGGACCGGGACGATGTTCGGGTGGTCGCGCAGGGCGGCCCGGTAGGACAAGGCCCAGTCGTGCAGTGCGGTACGCCAGTCCCGGCCGTCCTCGAACATCGACAGGTCGACCTGGGCGCTCACGGAGTCGGCCACCGCCTCCAGGATCTCGTCCTTGGTGCGGAAGTGGTTGTAGAGCGAGGGGCCGCTCACCCCCAGCTCGGCGGCGAGTCGGCGCGTGGAGACGGCCGCGAGGCCCTCCGCGTCCACGAGTTCCCGTGCCGCCGCGACGATGCGGTCGGTGCTGAGGAGGGGCTTGCGCGGTCGGGCCATGGCGCACATAGTAGGGCTGCGACATTAAACTAGCAGTGCTAACTCAAAGGTACGGCTCTCGACGTCCGTCACATCTGGGGTGATCCGCATGAACCTCGAACTCACCGAGGAGCAGACCGCAGTCCGCCGGCTCGCCCGGGACTTCGTCGAGCGCGAGATCGCCCCGAACGCCGTCGCCTGGGACCGCGCGGAGGAGGTCGACCGGGGCATCGTGAAGAAGCTCGGCGAGGTCGGCTTCCTCGGGCTCACCCTCGACGAGGAGTACGGCGGCTCGGGCGGCGACCACCTCGCCTACTGCCTGGTCACCGAGGAACTCGGCCGCGGTGACTCCTCCGTGCGCGGCATCGTGTCCGTCTCGCTCGGCCTGGTCGCCAAGACGATCGCCGCCTGGGGCGACGAGGAGCACAAGCGGCGCTGGCTGCCCGGCCTGACCTCCGGCGAGTACGTCGGCTGCTTCGGCCTGACCGAGCCCGGCACCGGCTCCGACGCGGGCAGCCTCACCACCAGGGCCGTGCGCGACGGCGACGACTACGTCATCAACGGCACCAAGATGTTCATCACCAACGGCACCTGGGCCGACGTCGTCCTGCTCTTCGCCCGCTCCACCGACGCCCCCGGCCACAAGGGCGTCTCCGCCTTCCTCGTCCCCACCGACACCCCCGGTCTGACCCGCCGCGCCCTCCACGGCAAGCTGGGCCTGCGCGGTCAGGCCACCGCCGAGCTGGTTTTCGAGGACGTGCGCGTCCCGGCCTCCGCGATGCTCGCCGAGGAGGGCAAGGGCTTCTCCGTCGCCATGTCCGCCCTCGCCAAGGGCCGGATGTCGGTGGCGGCCGGCTGCGTCGGCATAGCCCGGGCCGCACTGGACGCGGCCGTGCGCCACGCCGGCGAGCGCGAGCAGTTCGGCAGGACCATCGCCCACCACCAGCTCGTCCAGGAGCTGCTCAGCGACATCGCCGTCGACGTGGACGCCGCCCGCCTGCTGACCTGGCGCGTCGCCGACCTCGTCGACCGCGGTCTGCCCTTCGCGGTGGAGTCCTCCAAGGCCAAGCTGTTCGCCTCGGAGGCCGCCGTGCGCGCCGCGAACAACGCCCTGCAGGTCTTCGGCGGTTACGGCTACATCGACGAGTACCCGGTGGGCAAGCTGCTGCGCGACGCCCGCGTGATGACCCTCTACGAGGGCACGAGCCAGATCCAGAAGCTGGTCATCGGGCGGGCGCTGACGGGGGTTTCGGCGTTCTGAGGACCGTTGGGGCCGTTTCCGGGGGCCGGCCCCTGTGAGTCTCTGAGTATGTGAACTGAGTATCCCGGCGGATGTGGCGGCGGACACGTCCGCCGATGCTTGCCGGTATGAGCGACACACCCGTCAAGCAGCAGAACACGGCCGCCTACTACGGCCAGGCCGTCGCCTCCTTCGCGATCGCCATGGCGGCCACCGCCATCGGCGTCTTCAGACTGAACGCCGACGCCTGGGTACGGGCCTTCCTGGCCATCGCCGTCCTGTACCTCGTCACCTCCGCCTTCACTCTGGCCAAGGTCGTCAGGGACCGCCAGGAGGCCGGACAGATCGTCAGCCGGGTCGACCAGGCCCGGCTGGAGAAACTCCTCGCCGAACACGACCCCTTCCAGAAACTGTGATCCGGGCACGCCACTCCACCGACCCCGGCGCGCTAAGCGGGCGCTCATCCTCGGCGGTATGGTGGACCCCTTGACGCAGAGAGGGGCAAGCGAGCGATGAGTGCGGCGGAGGAGACGGCCTGCGGCGACCCACAGCCGTGGGCCGAGGTCACCCCGGACGCGGCCCGGCGGCTGCTCGTGGCCGCCGTGGAGGCCTTCGCCGAGCGGGGCTACCACGCGACGACGACCCGTGACATCGCCGGCCGGGCCGGCATGAGCCCGGCCGCGCTCTACATCCACTACAAGACCAAGGAAGAGCTGCTCCACCGCATCAGCCGGATCGGCCACGAGAAGGCGCTGGAGATCCTGCGCACGGCCGCCCGGCGCGAGGGCAGCGCGACCGAGCGGCTCGCCGACGCCGTGAGTTCCTTCGTCCGCTGGCACGCCGGGGGGCGCACCACCGCGCGGGTCGTCCAGTACGAGCTGGACTCGCTCGGCCCGGACGCCCGCGCGGAGATCCTCGCGCTGCGCCGCCGGGTCGACGCCGAGGTCCGCGGACTCATCGAGGAGGGCGTGGCCTCGGGCGAGTTCGACGTACTGGACGTCCAGGGCACCGCGCTGGCCGTGCTGTCCCTGTGCATCGACGTCGCCCGCTGGTTCAACGTCGACGGCCCCCGCACCCCGGAGGAGGTCGGCGAGCTCTACGCCGGCCTGGTGCTGCGGATGGTCGGGGCGAAGCGGGCCGGCCCCGCTCAGAGGTAGTACCGCACCACCGACTCCGCCACGCACACCGGCTTGTCGCCGCCCTCGCGCTCCACGGTGAAGGCGACGGTCGCCTGCACCCCGCCCGGCACGTCGTCCACGCCGGTGATCACGGCGGTGGAGCGCAGCCGTGAGCCGACCGGCACGGGGGCGGGGAAACGGACCTTGTTGGTGCCGTAGTTGACACCCATCCTCACGCCCTCGACCTTGATCAGCTGCGGCCCGAACAGCGGGAGCAGCGACAGGGTGAGATAGCCGTGGGCGATGGTCGTGCCGAAGGGGCCCGCGGCGGCCTTCTCCGGGTCCACGTGGATCCACTGGTGGTCGCCGGTCGCCTCCGCGAACAGGTCGATCCGCTTCTGGTCGATGTCCAGCCAGTCGGTGTACCCCAGCTGTTCGCCCACCGCCGCCTTCAGCTCCCCGGCGGACGTGAAGATCCTCGGCTCTGCCATGTGCCCGGCCTCCCGCATCACACATCATGTCTAAGCAACTGCTTAGCATGGTCGGGCGGGAGCCCCCTGTCAACGGACCGGACGCGTGGCGCGGTGGGTAGGCTCTCACGGGTGCCCCAGATCCCCGAGAAGATCCACGAGCTGACCGTCGGCCAGGTGTCCGCGCGCAGCGGCGCGGCCGTCTCCGCCCTGCACTTCTACGAGTCCAAGGGCCTGATCAGCAGCCGCCGCACGGCGGGCAACCAGCGACGCTACTCCCGCGACACACTGCGCCGGGTCGCCTTCGTCCGGGCCGCGCAGCGCGTCGGCATCCCGCTCGCCACGATCCGCGAGGCACTCGCCGAACTCCCCGAGGAACGCACCCCCACCCGGGAGGACTGGGCCCGCCTCTCCGCGGCCTGGCGCTCCGAGCTGGACGAGCGCATCAAGCAGCTCAACCGCCTCCGCGACCACCTCACCGACTGCATCGGCTGCGGCTGCCTGTCCCTGGACACCTGTGTGCTGTCCAACCCGGACGACATCTTCGGCGAACGCCTGACGGGCTCGCGCCTGATGGTGGAGCACAGGAGCGGGACCACTCCCGCGTGACCGCGGGCGTGCCGACCCGCCCGCCCGCGTCGACTTCCCGGCCCGCCCCGCGAGACGAGTTGGTCCGCCGGACAGACCCCGGTCCTGACGCGCCGGCGGTCCCCCGGCCGCCGGGCGGGTGTCGGAGGCGCCCCGTTGCCCGTCCGGCAGGACCGGCGCGCCCCCGTCGTGCTCAGGCGGACACCAGCAGTTGCCCCCGCCTGGCGTACGCCAGGGCCTCGGGAGTGAGGACCGGGCGCGGCACCAGGATTCCGCATTCCACACAGACCGGGCCGGACGACGGTTCGTGATCCAGGTCGTACGTCCAGACCAGCCGCTCCCCGCCGCACACCGGACACGCCGCGTCCGGTTCGCGCTCCAGTGCGGCGATCAGCCGGCGCAGCACCTCGGCCAGCGGCTCCCGCGGGTGCACCCGCGGGTCGTCGCACCAGGCCACCCCGAAGCCGCCCCAGGTCAGCCGGTGCCAGTCGTCCACGCTGCCGGGCCTGCGCAGCCCGTCGTGCTTCTCCTTCTTACGGCGCCTGGCGAACTCGACCTCGTAGTCGAGCCACACCGAACGCGCCTCCTCCAGCTCCTCCAGTGCGGCCACGAGCCGCACCGGGTCGGGAGACCTGTCCTCGGGGTCGAACCCCGCCCTGGAGCACAGATGGTCCCAGGTCGCCCTGTGCCCGTACGGAGCGAACCGCTCCAGGCACTTGCGCAGTGAGTAGCGCCGCAGCGCCAGATCGCACCGCGGATCCCTCACCTGTCTCGCCAGACTTCGGAAACCGGCCATTGCTCTGCACCTCCGTCACACCTGCACCTGTACTTCGGTCACTGCGGCGTCGTCGTACGGAGTCGTCGCACCGACGTTGCCGAATGGACGTGCCGCCACCCGATCCGGCTCCATCGGTTTTCCGATGCCCTCCATAACGCCGCCCTGGTTGACCTCCACCAGGCGCCTCCAAAAGTGACGCACGTTCATCTTCCCACTCGGGGATACCGGCGGTAACGTCCCGCTCCCCACCCCGTCGGGAGGAGCTGCCATGCCACGGCGCACCCCACACATCGCACTCGACAGACTGAGAACTCCCCGCAGATTCCACGGGTTCCTGAAGGCCGCATCCGTATGCGTCCTCATTGCCGGTCTTTTGTCTCCGCTTTCCCAAGCGGCGGCAGCCGGGGCGACCACGAAGGCCGCCGAAGGGACGGCCGCCGGAGCGACGGCCGCGAACGACTACTGCGGCGGCCGGTGCTCCGACATCCTGCCGCCCGGCCAGAACGGCAACGCCACCCTCGCCCAGATCCTCCTCAACCAGGCCTTCGGCACCCAGCCCAGCCACGCCGCGGACCAGCTCGGCCCGTACGCCGACCTGGCCAAGGGCTACCCGGCGCTCACCGAAGCCAAGATCAACTCCTTCTTCAACGACGCCTCGTTCGGCGTCCCCGCCGGCCAGGTCGCCTCCACCGTGCGGCCCGCGGGCCGCAGCGACGTGACCATCGTCCGCGACAAGAAGACCGGAGTGCCGCACATCACGGGCACCACCCGCTACGGCACCGAGTTCGGCGCCGGGTACGCCGCCGCCGAGGACCGGCTGTGGCTCATGGACGTCTTCCGGCACGTCGGCCGCGGGCAGCTGACCTCCTTCGCCGGCGGCGCGCCCGCCAACCAGGGCCTTGAACAGGAGTTCTGGCGCAACGCGCCGTACACCGAGGCCGATCTCCAGGCGCAGATCGACAACGCCGTGGCGCAGGGCGGTGCCCGTGGGCAGCAGGTCCTCGCCGACGTCAACGCCTACATCGACGGCATCAACGCCTACATCGACGCCTCCGACTCCGGCCGCTACTTCCCCGGCGAGTACGTCCTGACCGGCCACAAGGACTCGATCACCAACGCCGGCACCATCGAGCACTTCAAGGTCACCGACCTGGTAGCCCTCGGCTCCGTGGTCGGCGCCCTGTTCGGCTCCGGCGGGGGCGGGGAGGTCAACAACGCGCTGTCCCTGCTGGCCGCCCAGTCCAAGTTCGGCGTCGAGGAGGGCACCCGGGTCTGGGAGTCCTTCCGCGAGCGCAACGACCCCGAGGCCGTCCTCACCCTGCACGACGGCAAGAGCTATCCGTACGCCGTCAAGCCCGACGACCCCCGCGGCGGGGCCCTGCCGGACGCCGGCTCGGTGATCCAGGAGCCGCTGATCCACAACCGGACCGGCAGCGCGGCGACCGCCGCCGCGAGGAGCGCCTCCACCACGGCGGCGAAGAGCGCCCTGTCCTCCGCCCGCCGCGGCATGTCCAACGCGCTCGTCGTCAGCGGCAAGCACACCGCGAGCGGCCACCCGGTCGCCGTCTTCGGCCCGCAGACCGGCTACTTCGCGCCCCAGCTGCTCATGCTCCAGGAGATCCAGGGCCCGGGCCTCAGCGCCCGCGGAGCCTCCTTCGCCGGCCTGAGCATGTACGTCGAACTCGGCCGCGGCCAGGACTACTCGTGGAGCGCCACGACCTCCGGCCAGGACATCATCGACACCTACGCCGTCGAGCTGTGCCAGGACGACCACCACTACCTGTACCGCGGCACCTGCACGGCCATGGAGAAGGTCGAGCGGACCAACTCCTGGAAGCCCACCGTCGCCGACCCCACCGCGGCCGGCTCCTACACCATGCGTGTGTGGCGCACCAAGTACGGTCCCGTCGAGTACCGCGCCACCGTCGGCGGGAAGAAGGTCGCCTACACCACCCTGCGCTCCTCCTTCCTGCACGAGGCCGACTCGATCATCGGCTTCCAGATGCTCAACGACCCCGACTTCGTCAAGGGCCCGGAGGACTTCCAGAAAGCCACGCAGCACATCAACTACACGTTCAACTGGTTCTACGCCGACTCGGAGCACACCGCGTACTACAACAGCGGCGACAACCCGGTGCGGGCGAGCGGCGTGGACGCGGAGTTCCCGGTGTGGGCCCGGCCGGCGTACGAGTGGCGGAACTGGGACGCGGCGACCAACACCGCCGACTACACCCCGCCCTCCGCGCACCCGAACTCCGTCGACCAGGACTACTACATCTCCTGGAACAACAAGCTGGCCCCGGACTACACCTCCGGCTCCTGGGGCGACGGCTCCGTGCACCGCGGCAACCTGCTGGAGGACCGGGTGAGGAAGCTGGTCGCGGCCGGCGGGGTCACCCGCGCCTCGCTGGTGAAGGCGATGGCGGACGCGGCCCTGGCGGACCTCAGGGCAGAGGACGTGCTGCCCGGGCTGCTGAAGGTGATCAACAGCTCGCCGGTCACCGACCCGACGGCCGCGGCGGCCGTGAGCAAGCTGCAGACCTGGCTGGCCGCGGGCGCCCTGCGCACCGAGACCTCGGCCGGCGCCAGGAAGTACGCGAACGCCGACGCCATCAGGATCCTGGACGCCTGGTGGCCGCTGCTGGTGAAGGCCGAGTTCGAGCCGGGCCTCGGCAGCGACCTCTACACCGCCTTCACCGCCAACCTGCCGATCGACGAGGCGCCGTCCGCCGGGCACGGCCCGACCGGCTCGCACGCCGGAAGCTCCTTCCAGTACGGCTGGTGGAGCCATGTCGACAAGGACATCCGGGCGGTGCTCGGCGAGCCCGTCCGGGGCCCGCTCGCACGGAAGTTCTGCGGCGACGGCGACCTCGGCGCCTGCCGGGACGTCCTGATCGGCACCCTGAGGCAGGCGGCCGGGACGCCCGCGGCGCAGGTCTACCCCGGCGACGACCAGTGCTCGGCGGGCGACCAGTGGTGCGCCGACTCGATCGTCCAGCGCACCCTGGGCGGCATCAAGCACGGCAGGATCAGCTGGCAGAACCGGCCCACCTACCAGCAGGTCGTGGAGTACACCGGTCACCGGTAGACCGGACGGTGGCGGGCCGCGCCGGCGGACGCGGCCCGCCACGTGCCGAAGACCGGGCCGAAGCGGGAGCTGACCGTGCGTCACGGCTCAGCCGTAGAGGAGATACTCCTTCCGTACTCTCCGGAACGCGGCCAGCTCCTGCCGCCAGCCGGCCACCACCTCGTCGGTGGTCGCCCCGGCGTCGATCATCGTGCGCACCCGGGCGGAGCCGGTGAGCTTGTCGATCCAGTCGTCCGAGCGCCAGGCGAAGCCGCTCCAGACCCGCTTGGCGGTCACCAGCAGCGCGATCCCGGTCCGCACGGGGTCGTAGGCGGCCCGGTCGTGCACATGGATCTGCACCCCGCCGACCGTCGTGCCCTGGAACTTGGAGAAGGTGGGCGCGAAGTACGCCTCCCTGAAGTGCACGCCCGGCAGGCGCAGGGCGTTCGCCGCGGCCGCCCAGCGTCCGTCGACGCCCTCCGCGCCGAGCAGTTCGAAGGGGCGGGTGGTGCCGCGGCCCTCCGACAGGTTCGTGCCCTCGAACAGACACGTCCCCGAGTACACCAGGGCGGTGTCGGGGGTCGGCATGTTCGGGCTCGGCGGCACCCAGGGCAGCCCGGAGGCGTCGTAGAAGTGCGACCGCTTCCAGCCGGTCATCGACACGGTCTCCAGCTCCACCGGTGCGGCCAGGAACTCCCCGTTGAACAGCCGCGCCAGCTCGGCGACCGTCATGCCGTGCGCCTGGGAGACAGGCTGCCGTCCGACGAAGGTCGCGAACTCCGGGTGCAGTACGGGCCCCAGGGCCTCGCGCCCGGTCATCGGGTTGGGCCGGTCGAGCACCACGAACCGCTTGCCGGCCAGCGCGGCGGCCTCCATGCAGTCGTACAGGGTCCAGATGTAGGTGTAGAAGCGGGCACCCACGTCCTGGATGTCGAAGACGACCGTGTCCACGCCGGAGGCGGTGAAGACGTCGGCGAGCGGCCGGCCGCTCTTGAGGTACGTGTCGTACACCGGCAGCCCGGTGGCCGGGTCGTCGTGGCGGCCCTCGGAGCCGCCCGCCTGCGCGGTGCCGCGGAAGCCGTGCTCGGGGCCGAAGACGGCGACCAGGTTCACCCGGCGGTCGGCATGCATGACGTCCACGATGTGCCGGGCGTCCCGGGTGACGCCGGTCGGGTTGGTGACGATCCCGACCCGCTGCCCGCGCAGCGGCGCGTAGCCGCCGGCGGCCAGACGCTCGAAGCCGGTCCGTGCCTGCCCGCGGCGCCCGGCCGCGGCCGCGGCC
>NZ_QFDQ01000065.1 GCF_003270085.1 Streptomyces triticisoli
CGCCACGCCGACCACCACCACCGGCGGCTGCCCGCCCGGCCGGTGCATCCCCGCACGCTCCACACCCGCCCGCAGCGCCGCCGCGACCCGGTCCGCGACCGCCGGCCGCTCCGCCTCCGAGCGCAGGCCGACCAGCAGCGGCACGCGGCCCTCCACGGGCCGGACGCCCAGCAGCACCGGCACGCCCACCGAGGCCAGTTCCTCCGCGACCGCGCGGGCCAGCACCGCCCAGCCGCCGCCACTGGCCCCCGGGCTCGCACCCGCGGTGCCGCCGGCGGGCGCGAGCATGTCGCCCGGGCGCATCACGACGGGCAGCAGCGGGCTGTTGCCCGGCTTGAAGCCGAGCACGCGGGCCTGGGCGGGGGCGTCCTCGGCGGTGACACGGCCCTCGGCGAGGTCGGTGAGGAAGTCGCCCCGGCCGCGCGCCGCCAGCTCCTCCTCCTGGCGGGCGTGCATCAGCACCACGGCCAGGACACCCGCCGCCCGCTCGGCCGCCATCCGGTGCACCGGGGCCAGCGGCGAGCGCACCGGCAGCATCACCAGCCGGGCGCGCACCGAGCCGGTGCCGGGACCGCCGCCGGGTACGTCCACGAGGACCGAACCGGCCGGTGGGGAGGCGTCCTTGTGCTGGTCGCGCAGCCCCTCCCAGACCTGCAGCGGATCGGCGCCCTCGGGGCCGGAGCCGGCCGCGTACAACAGCTGTCCGTCCGGGGTCTCCAGGAAGACGGGGTTGCCGCAGAAGTCGGCCAGGATGGCCAGCACCTGGGGCACTCCGCCGCCGCCGAGCAGCGCCTGGGTACAGCGGCGGTGCACCTCCTCGGCCCGCTGGAGCAGCGCGTAGTGGCCGTTGACGATCTCCGTGTGGATCTCCTCGGTGACCGCCACGAACGGCACCTCACGGTGCAGCTGGACGAGCGGGAGGCCGGCGCTCCGGGCGGTCTCGACCAGGGCGGCGGGCAGGCGCGCGAAGCGGGGGCCCAGCTCCACGACGAGGGCCGCGATGCCGCGGTCGGCGAGGGTGCGGACGAAGGCGCGCTGGTCGGCGGGGCGGGTGCCGAGGCCGTAGCCGGTGGTCAGGAGGAGTTCGCCGCCCTTGAGGAGGGAGGCGATGTTGGGGACCTCGCCGGCGTGGACCCAGCGGACGGTGCGGGTGAGTTTGTCGGCGCCGGCGAGGACCTCCGGGAGGCCGCTGCGGAGGCCGGGCAGTTCCAGGGCGCGTCGGACGGTGATGCCGGTGCCCTCGGGGTCGAAGCTGCGGTCCATGGAGCGGACGCTACCTGTGCTTGCGGTGCGGGGGCAGCTCTGGGCACCCCGAGTTGTGTGGGTGCCCAGAGCCGGGGCGACCGTGGGGTGGGGCAGCCTGCCCGCGCATGCGGGGTGCCTCCCCCAAACTCTCGGCTTCTCCCCCGAGCAAGTTCTCGACTCCGCTCGAACAGGGGGACCCCATGAGCAGGGGACCCCCATCGCCCACTCGTGCCGCCCCGGGGGCCCCTGCTCGAAGAGCTTGGGGAGGCACGACTGCCCGCAGTCGCGGCGGCGCGATTGCCGGTGGCTGCGGTGGCGCGGCTGCCGGCAATCGCGCGGTCTCAGCCCCCGTACGCGCCGCTCGCCGTCAGCCGCAGGGCCGTGTCGATCAACGGGACGTGGCTGAAGGCCTGGGGGAAGTTGCCCACCTGCCGTTGGAGGCGGGGGTCCCATTCCTCGGCCAGCAGGCCGAGGTCGTTGCGGAGGGCGAGGAGCCTTTCGAAGAGCCTCCTCGCCTCGTCCACGCGGCCGATCATCGCCAGGTCGTCGGCCATCCAGAACGAGCAGGCGAGGAAGGCGCCCTCGTCACCGGGCAGGCCGTCGACGCCCGCGTTGTCGCCGGAGGTCGGGTAGCGCAGGATGAAGCCGTCCGGCGTGGACAGCTCGCGCTGGATGGCCTCGATGGTGCCGATCACCCGCTTGTCGTCCGGCGGCAGGAAGCCCACCTGCGGGATGAGCAGCAGGGAGGCGTCCAGCTCCTGGGAGCCGTAGGACTGCGTGAAGGTGTTGCGCTCCTTGTCGTAGCCCTTCTCGCACACGTCCCGGTGGATCTCGTCGCGCAGCGCCTTCCACCGCTCCAGCGGTCCGTGGACGTCCCCGGACTCGATGAGCTTGATGGTGCGGTCGACGGCGACCCACGCCATGACCTTGGAGTGCACGAAGTGGCGGCGCGGGCCGCGCACCTCCCAGATGCCCTCGTCGGGCTCCTGCCAGTGCTTCTCCAGGTACTCGATGAGCTTGATCTGGAGCAGCGAGGCGTAGTCGTTGCGGGCCAGACCCGTCATGTGCGCCAGGTGCAGCGCCTCGATGACCTCGCCGTAGACATCCAGCTGGAGCTGGTGCGCGGCGCCGTTGCCGACCCGGACCGGGGCGGAGTTCTCGTAGCCGGGCAGCCAGTCCAGCTCGGCCTCGCCGAGCTCGCGCTCGCCGGCGATGCCGTACATGATCTGCAGGTTGTCGGGGTCGCCGGCGACGGCCCGCAGCAGCCACTCGCGCCAGGCGCGGGCCTCCTCGCGGTAGCCGGTGCGCAGCAGCGAGGACAGGGTGATCGCCGCGTCCCGCAGCCAGGTGTAGCGGTAGTCCCAGTTGCGTACGCCGCCGATGTCCTCCGGCAGGGAGGTGGTGGGGGCCGCCACGATGCCGCCCGTGGGGGCGTACGTCAGGGCCTTGAGGGTGATCAGGGAGCGGATCACGGGCTCGCGGTAGGGGCCGTGGTACGTACAGTGCCCGATCCACTCGCGCCAGAACTCCTCCGTCGCCTCCAGCGACTGCTCCGGCTCCGGCAGCGGCGGCGGCTCCTTGTGCGAGGGCTGCCAGGAGATCGTGAACGTGACCCGCTCACCCGCGGCGACCGTGAAGTCCGCGTACGTGGTCAGCGACTTGCCGTACGTCTTCGCCGGTGTGTCGAACCACACGGAGTCCGGGCCCGCCACGGCCACCGTGCGACCCTCGTGCCGGTGCACCCACGGCACGATCCGGCCGTAGGAGAAGCGCATGCGCAGCGCCGAGCGCATCGGCACCCGGCCCGAGACGCCCTCCACGACGCGGATCACCTGCGGGGCGCCGTCGCGCGGGGGCATGAAATCGGTCACACGGACCGTGCCGCGCGGGGTGTCCCACTCGGATTCCAGGATCAGCGAGTCGCCGCGGTAGCTGCGCCGGTCCGCCGCGGGCGGCTCGCTGCCGGCCGCGTGGGCGGGGCCGAGGCGCCAGAAGCCGTGCTCCTCCGTGCCGAGCAGGCCGGCGAAGATGGCGTGCGAGTCGAAGCGGGGAAGGCACAGCCAGTCCACTGTCCCGTCCCGGCAGACCAGGGCAGCGGTCTGCATGTCTCCGATGAGTGCGTAGTCTTCGATGCGCCCGGCCACGTGCAACTCCAGTCGAACGGCCACGTCACACCCCACGAAGGGGCTGTCGCTAGTGCGGTCAAGGGGTGGGTTGTAATGCGTCGTCGAACGGTGGGGTGAAAGCGCCGGTCAGCCGCGGGGGCGGATCGACAACCCTTGCTCGACGAACTGACGAGCTCTTGTTGTTTCCGGGTCATTACGGGCGGGGGTGGTGCCGTGTTGCCGGCCGGGCTCCTCAGTGAGTGTCCGAGCAGGATACGACGCACGTAGATGATCTGCGTGCCGCTCCGGACAACCCGCATGCGCTGAACGAGTGAGCCATGGGTGAGAGACCTGTTTGTGGTACGTGTCCGTGTCGGGACGTGCGCGGAACGTGGCCGTGAGCCATGCCCGCCCGGCGCTGATACCCTGGTAGCCCGTGGACCGGTGGGCTCGAAACCCCCGAACCGCAGCGACGGCACCTCAGCCGGATCACCCGGGTTCCCCGGGCCGGACCGCCGTACCGCACGACCAACCGCGACCACGGGAGCCCCCTCTTGGCCATGCCGTCCATTGTTTTTCGAAACAACACAGCCACGACGACCAAGCACATCTTCGTCACCGGGGGTGTCGCCTCCTCGCTCGGCAAGGGCCTGACCGCCTCGAGCCTCGGCATGCTGCTCAAGGCCCGGGGTCTGCGCGTCGTGATGCAGAAGCTCGACCCGTACCTGAACGTCGACCCGGGCACGATGAACCCCTTCCAGCACGGTGAGGTGTTCGTCACCAACGACGGCGCCGAGACCGACCTGGACATCGGCCACTACGAGCGTTTCCTCGACCGGGACCTGGACGGCACCGCCAACGTCACCACCGGCCAGGTGTACTCCACGGTGATCGCCAAGGAGCGGCGCGGCGAGTACCTGGGCGACACCGTGCAGGTCATCCCGCACATCACCAACGAGATCAAGCACCGTATCCGCCGCATGGCCACCGACGAGGTGGACGTCGTGATCACCGAGGTCGGCGGCACGGTCGGCGACATCGAGTCGCTGCCGTTCCTGGAGACCGTCCGCCAGGTCCGCCACGAGGTCGGCCGGGACAACGTCTTCGTCGTGCACATCTCCCTGCTGCCCTACATCGGCCCCTCCGGCGAGCTGAAGACCAAGCCGACCCAGCACTCGGTCGCCGCCCTGCGCAACATCGGTGTCCAGCCGGACGCGATCGTGCTGCGCTGCGACCGCGAGGTGCCCACCGCGATCAAGCGCAAGATCTCCCTGATGTGCGACGTCGACGAGGCCGCCGTGGTCGCCTGCCCCGACGCCCGGTCGATCTACGACATCCCGAAGGTCGTGCACTCCGAGGGCCTGGACGCCTACGTGGTGCGCAAGCTGGACCTGCCCTTCCGCGACGTGGACTGGACGACCTGGGACGACCTGCTGGACCGCGTCCACAACCCCGAGCACGAGATCACCCTCGCCCTGGTCGGCAAGTACATCGACCTGCCCGACGCCTATCTGTCGGTGACCGAGGCGCTGCGCGCGGGCGGCTTCGCCAACAAGGCCCGGGTGAAGATCAAGTGGGTCACCTCGGACGACTGCAAGACCCCGGCGGGCGCCGAGGCGCAACTCGCCGACGTCGACGCCATCTGCATTCCGGGCGGCTTCGGGGACCGCGGCGTGCGGGGCAAGGTCGGTGCGATCCGCTACGCCCGCGAGAACAGGATCCCGCTGCTGGGTCTGTGCCTGGGCCTGCAGTGCATCGTGATCGAGGCCGCACGCAACCTCGCGGGCATCCAGGACGCCAACTCCACCGAGTTCGACCCGGCCACCGCCCACCCGGTGATCTCCACCATGGCCGAGCAGATGGACATCGTCGCCGGCGAGGGCGACCTGGGCGGCACGATGCGGCTCGGCATGTACCCGGCCAAGCTGGCCGAGGGCTCGATCGTGCGCGAGGCCCACGACGGCAAGGAGTACGTCGAGGAGCGGCACCGCCACCGCTACGAGGTGAACAACGCCTACCGCGCGGAGCTGGAGAAGAAGGCGGGCATCGTCTTCTCCGGCACCTCCCCGGACGGCAAGCTCGTCGAGTACGTGGAGTACCCGCGCGACGTCCACCCCTACCTGGTCGCCACCCAGGCGCACCCGGAGCTGCGGTCGCGCCCGACGCGCCCGCACCCGCTGTTCGTGGGCCTGGTGAAGGCCGCGGTCGAGCGGAAGAGTTCCAAGTAGCACACCCGGTTGTACGGTTGCGGGGGTGCGTTCCCTCAAAGGTGAGCACCCCCGTTCTCTTCGTGCACGTCCTGTGCGCGTCGCAAGGTCGGAAGGACAGGGCATGACGATCAAGGACATCCCGCAGGAGTGGGAGATCCGGGCGACGGACACGCCCTTCGTGGGCGGCAAGACCTCCGTCCGCACCGACGACGTGGTCATGCCCGACGGCTCCGTGGTCCGCCGCGACTACCAGGTCCACCCCGGGTCCGTGGCCGTCCTCGCCCTCGACGACGAGGACCGGGTGCTGCTGATCCGCCAGTACCGCCACCCGGTGCGGCAGCGGCTGTGGGAGATCCCGGCCGGCCTGCTCGACGTGCCCGGCGAGAACCCGCTGCACGCCGCCCAGCGCGAACTGTACGAGGAGGCGCACGTCAAGGCCGAGGACTGGCGGGTGCTGACCGACGTGTACACCACCCCCGGCGGCTGCGACGAGGCCGTACGGATCTTCCTGGCCCGGGGCCTGTCCGCGGTGGAGGGCGAACGCTTCGCGGCGGAGCACGAGGAGACCGACATGGAGCACGCGCGCGTGCCGGTCGACGACCTGGTACGCGGCGTCCTCGCGGGCGAACTGCACAACAACTGCCTCGTGGTGGGCGTCCTCTCGCTCGTCGCGGCCCGGCAGGGGGACGGCCTCGACGCACTCCGCCCGGCGGAGGCCCCGTGGCCGGCGCGGCCCTTCGCGTCCTGAACACGGCCGGAGACCCGCCGAACCGGAGACCCTTCGGCGCGACCGTCGCCTGATCCGGTCGGGCGATGTGTCCGCCGTGCTCCTCACGGTGCGTCGCGGAGCGTGAACTAGGCTCTGAACAGCGCCCGGACCGGAGTCCCGGCGGGCTTGCGCGTGCGGTGGGACGGGAGTGTGGCCCGTGACGGACCAGGCGGTGGACGCAGGTGGGGTGGACCTGTCCGGGAGGGACCGGTTCCCCGCGGCCACCAAGAGCGCCTTCCTGGGCCGTACACGGGAGCTGAAGGAGCTGCGCGCCGACATCGAGCGGGCCGGGCTCGACACCCTCTCCGGCCGCAAGGCGCCACGCGCGCGCGTACTGCTGATCGCGGGCAGGCCCGGCTCCGGCCGTACGGCGCTCGCCGAGGAGCTCGTACGGCAGGTCGCGGACGGCTACCCCGACGGCGTGCTGCGCGCCCGGCTCGCCGAGCCCGACGGCACCCCCGTACCGGTCGAGCGCGCCGCCGGCGAGCTGCTCACCGCCCTCGGCCTGCCCACCCCGCCCGGCACCGCCGAGGACGAGCTGACCGAGGCCCTGCGGGAGGCGCTCGCCGGGCGCCGGGCGCTGCTGCTGCTCGACGACGCGGCCGGCGCCGGGCAGGTCGACGCGCTGCTGCCGGACAACGCCGACTGCCTGGTCGTCGCCGTTTCCCGGGGCCCGCTCACCGGGATCGCGGACGTCCGCCCCTGCACGCTCGGCGGCCTGGACACCAAGTCCGCCGTGGAGCTGCTGGCCCAGCACATCGACCCGGTGCGCATCACCGTCGACCCGCGCGCCGCCGAGAGCCTGGTCGAGGTCTGCCAGGGCCAGCCCGCCGCGCTCGCCCTGGCCGGCGGCTGGCTCGCCGCCCGTCCCAAGGCCGCCGTGGCCGACCTCGCCGGGCAACTGCACGCCGACACCGGCGAGGGCCCCGCGCTCGCCCGCGTGCTGCGGCTGGTGCACGCCACCCTGCCGGGTCCGGGCGCCCGGGTGCTGCGACTGCTCGCCCTCGCCCCGGCCGGAGACGTCGACCCGCACACCGCCTCCGCGCTCGCCGGCTGCTCGGTCGAGGCCGCCCGCGCCTTCCTCGACGACTTCGCCGCCCTCGGCCTGCTGCGGGCCCTGCCCTCGCCGCTGCCGTGCTACGAGGTCCCCGGCTGTCTGCACCCGCTGCTGCGGGCCCTCACCGAGCGCCAGGACCGCCCCGGCGAGCTGCAGCTGGCCCGTGCTCGGATGCTGGAGCGGACGGTACGGCTGCTGCAGTCCTGCCGGGCGATCACCGAGACCGACAGCCCCGAGACCCGCGAGAAGCTCAAGAGCCTGCCACCCACGCTGCGCTTTCCGACCCCGCGGGCCGCAGAGGACTGGCTGCGCGCCCGCCGGCCCGCCCTGCTCGCCGCCGCCCGGCTCGCGGTCGCCGACGGCGAGCTGGACACCCTGGCCCGCCGGCTGATGTCCCAGCTGGTGCGGGCCATGGTCGCCCATCTCGGCACCCGGGCCGCCGCCGGTGACCTCTACGGCATCCACCGGCTCGTCCTCGACGTGGCCGAGCGGCAGGGGCTGCCCCGGGAGAGGGCCGCCGCGCTGCTGAACCTCGCCGACCTGGACGCCCGTGGCGGCCGTACCACCGAGGCACTGGCCCGCTACCGGGCCGCGCTGGACGCCGGACGCGAGGCGAATGACCCGTACGCGACCGGCCGCGCGATGGAATCCGTAGGCGGCGCCCACCAGGAGCTCGGGGACCACGACCGGGCCGCCGACTGGTTCGGCCGGGCCCTGGCCCAGCGCCTCGCGCGCGGGGAGCGCGAGGACGCCGCCCGCCTCTACGGCCGCATCGCCACCGCGCACACCTACGCCGGCCGCTACGGCGAGGCGCTGCGCAACTGGCGGGCCGCCGTCGCCGCGCACCGCAAGGCCGGCGATGTCGCCGCCCACGCACGGGCGTTGAGCGAACTCGCGCGCGTCCAGGAGTACGCCGGGCGGCCCGCGGAGTGCCTGCGCACCTGCCAGGAGGCCGTCGAGTGGGCGCGCCGCGCGGAGGACGTACGGTTGCAGGCGGCGCTGCAGCTGCGGCTCGCCGACACCCTGGAGCGGCTGGGCGATCCGGCTGCGGCGGCCCTGCACCGCGGGGTGGCCGAGCGCATGCTCGGCGACGAAATCCGTGCGGGCGACGACGGCGGCGCGGCGGGCGCATTGCGGGAACAAGACGCGAACACCTGCGAAATCCGCAGTGTGATCGCTGAAGATTGATACAAAGAAAGGCTGGACAGCGGGAACACCTTCATTAGACTGGCTCTGCCGCTCGTTCTCCTGCGGTGTCTCCCGGTATGCCCTCGCATGCCGGGGTACGCGTTGCAATACCCCACAATCTCTGAGCCAAGGACCGTGATCGACGTGAAGGTCGGCATCCCCCGCGAAGTCAAGAACAACGAGTTCCGGGTGGCCATCACCCCCGCCGGCGTGAACGAGCTGGTGCGCAACGGCCACCAGGTCGTCGTCGAGCGGAACGCCGGCGCCGGCTCCTCGATCCCGGACGAGGAGTACGTGGCCGCCGGCGCCGAGATCCTCGGGACCGCGGACGAGGTCTGGGCCGCCGCCGACATGGTGCTGAAGGTCAAGGAGCCCATCGCCGAGGAGTACCACCGCCTCCGCAAGGACCAGATCCTCTTCACCTACCTCCACCTGGCCGCCTCCAAGGAGTGCACGGACGCCCTGCTGGAGGCCGGCACCACGGCGATCGCCTACGAGACCGTCGAGCTGCCCAGCCGCGCGCTGCCGCTGCTCGCCCCCATGTCCGAGGTGGCCGGCCGGCTGGCCCCGCAGGTCGGCGCCTACCACCTGATGCGTGCCTCCGGAGGCCGCGGGGTGCTGCCGGGCGGTGTCCCGGGCGTGCCGGCCGGCGAGGCGGTCGTCATCGGCGGTGGCGTCTCCGGCTGGAACGCCGCGCAGATCGCCATCGGTCTGGGCTTCCACGTGACCCTGCTCGACAAGGACATCAACAAGCTCAAGGAGGCGGACAAGATCTTCGGCACGAAGATCAAGACCGTCGTCTCCAACGCCTTCGAGCTGGAGAAGGCCTGCCTCGAGGCCGACCTCGTCGTCGGCGCCGTGCTCGTCCCGGGCGCCAAGGCCCCGAAGCTGGTCAGCAACGAGCTGGTGTCCCGGATGAAGGCTGGAAGTGTCCTTGTCGACATCGCGATCGACCAGGGCGGCTGCTTCGAGGACTCCCACCCGACCACGCACGCCGAGCCGACCTTCAAGGTCCACGAGTCGGTGTTCTACTGCGTCGCCAACATGCCCGGCGCGGTGCCCAACACCTCCACCTACGCGCTGACCAACGCCACGCTGCCGTACATCGTCGAAGTCGCCAACCGCGGCTGGGCAGAG
The DNA here is from genome assembly GCF_003270085.1 of Streptomyces triticisoli. GTDB lineage: Bacteria > Actinomycetota > Actinomycetes > Streptomycetales > Streptomycetaceae > Streptomyces > Streptomyces triticisoli. The sequence goes on from NZ_QFDQ01000065.1 coordinate 9,712, forward strand.
GCGATGCGCCGCGACCCGGCGCTGGCCAAGGGCCTCAACACCCACGGCGGCAAGGTGACTTACCGCCAGGTCGCGGAGGCACACGGCCTGGAGCACGTGAGCCTGGAGTCCCTGCTGGCCTGAGCGGATCGCCAAGTCGCCAAGGCGTGAAAGGCGATACGTCAACACACCTCGTCAACGCCGCACGCCCGGCCGGACCTTGAGTGACAAGGTCCGGCCGGATGTGTGTATGGTCACCCTGCCGCACCTGGTCAACTCGCCTCGAACGCAACCATTCGACCGATTCACGCACCGGTGAAACCTGCCGTGCGACGGCCGTACGCCCTTGACAGCCCGATGTTTCATTGCCGACACATCGGGCCGGGTCCGGCGGATTGTGTTGCTGCGGACGCCCGACACGCCATAGAGTCGCCAACCGTCGGCATGGTGCCACGCTGACCTGTCTAGAAGTTTCCTGGTCACCAAGGAGGTAAGACGACTTGTGAATGAGTCGACATTTTCTCCCGGGGGTGGTCAACCAGGAACGCCTGCGCGGGGCCAGGGTCCCACGGGGCTCGAGGCTGTCGGCTCCGTCGCTGTGCGCACCTTCGCAGCCCACCGGAGTCACCGGACGCCAGGGGTGACTCAGCCAGCACACCAGAGCATGGATGGCCATCACGTGAACGCCATGGCCGGCGACGGAAGTGGCGCGCCCCACAACCACTTCGCCGACTACGACGAACTGCCCGACGGGCACTTCTACGACCCCGACGCCGAGTACGAGCCCGACCCCGAGTACGCGGCCACGCTCGCGCCCGACGCCGCCCGCCAGCGCCGTGAGCGCATCGGTCCGACCGGACGTCCGCTGCCGTACTTCCCGATCCCCGGTCCGCTGACCGACCACGGACCCGCGAAGATCATCGCGATGTGCAACCAGAAGGGCGGCGTCGGCAAGACCACGTCGACCATCAACCTGGGTGCCGCGCTCGCGGAGTACGGCCGCCGGGTGCTGCTCGTGGACTTCGACCCGCAGGGCGCGCTGTCGGTGGGTCTCGGCGTCAACCCCATGGAGCTCGACCTCACCGTCTACAACCTGCTCATGGAGCGGGGGATGTCCGCGGACGAGGTCCTGCTGAAGACGGCGGTCCCCAACATGGACCTGCTGCCCAGCAACATCGACCTGTCGGCCGCCGAGGTCCAGCTGGTCTCCGAGGTCGCGCGCGAGTCGACGCTGCAGCGGGCGCTGAAGCCGCTGCTGGACGACTACGACTACATCGTCATCGACTGCCAGCCCTCGCTCGGCCTGCTCACCGTCAACGCGCTCACGGCCGCGCACAAGGTGATCGTGCCGCTGGAGTGCGAGTTCTTCGCGCTGCGCGGGGTCGCGCTGCTGACCGAGACCATCGAGAAGGTCCAGGAGCGGCTCAACCCGGAGCTGCAGCTCGACGGGATCCTCGCCACGATGTACGACTCGCGCACCGTGCACAGCCGTGAGGTGCTCGCGCGCGTCGTCGAGGCGTTCGACGACCACGTGTACCACACGGTCATCGGGCGTACGGTCCGCTTCCCGGAGACCACGGTCGCCGGTGAGCCGATCACCACGTACGCCTCCAACTCCGTCGGTGCCGCCGCCTACCGCCAGCTCGCCAGGGAGGTGCTCGCCCGGTGTCACGCCGAGTGAGTCTGCCGGGGGCCGACGAACTGTTCCGTACGACAGGGGGTATGGCGCTCCAGCCGTCCACTCCCCGACGCCAGGCCGGCAGAGGCGAGCCCCGGGTGCCCGCTCCCGCGGGGGAGAGCGACGCGGCGGCCGCCCCGGCGGAGGACGCGCCGCAGTCGATGCCCGCGCAGGGCGGCGGCGGGGGCGCGGAGCACGTGGCGGTGGAGGCCGAGCCGACGGACACGGGCGAGTCCCGCAGCCGGTCCGCCGCCGCGGAGCGGCCCGTGCGGCGTACGGCGGCGCAGGAAGGCTCTGCCGCCGCGCCGCCGCGCAAGCGGAGCCGCGGCACCCCGCGCC
>NZ_QFDQ01000066.1 GCF_003270085.1 Streptomyces triticisoli
CGCCGGCGACGTCCGCGTGCGGGTCCAGGGCCAGCAGCCGGGCCTCGTCGAGGTGGGTGCGGGCGCCGACGTAGGCCTGGGCGCGGCAGTAGACGAGCACGCCCGCGTTGATGCACTCGCCGCGCTCCACGCGCGGGACGACGCGCAGCAGGGCGTACTCGTAGACGTCGCGGTCGCCCGGCCGGCCGGCCCGGACGATGTGGCGCCGGCCCGCCCGGCCGCCACCGGCGAGGTGACGGTCGCTCATGTGGCCTCCTCGATGCCGTGGATGCGCTCGTGGATGACGGCGGCCCGCGCGAGCAGCGGTCGTGCGTAGGCCCGCCGCAGGTCGTCGGGCGTGTCGAAGCCCGGCTCGTCGGCCAGCCAGACGTCCGGGATCTCGGCGGTCACCTCGGCGAGCAGGTCCTCGGTGACCAGGGGGGCGAGCCGCTCGGCGGCGGTGGTGACGTCGGGGCCGAAGGACGCGAGGGCGTGGTCGGAGGCGTCGTAGGGGCGCTGGGCGGAAGCCTCGGCGCCGGGCCAGTTGTGGTGCCAGATCATGGTGGCGCCGTGGTCGACGAGCCACAGCTCGCCGCGCCATCGCAGCAGATTGGGGTTGCGCCAGGAGCGGTCGACGTTGTTCACCAGCGCGTCGAACCAGACGATCCGCCCGGCTTCCTGGGCGTCCACCGGGAAGGCGAGCGGGTCGAAGCCGAGGGCTCCGGAGAGGAAGTCCATGCCGAGGTTGGTGCCGCCGCTGGACCTCAGCAGCTCCTGCACCTGCTCGTCGGGTTCGCCGAGGCCCAGCACCGCGTCGAGGGCGACGGTCACCAGCCGGGGCACCCGCAGCCCCAGCCGCCGGGCGAGCTCCCCGCAGACCACCTCGGCGACGAGTGTCTTGCGGCCCTGACCGGCGCCGGTGAACTTCAGGACGTACGTCCCGAGGTCGTCCGCCTCGATCAGCCCCGGCAGCGAGCCGCCCTCACGCAGGGGTGTGATGTAGCGGGTCGCGATGACTTCGGTCAGCACTTTCCCAGGCCATCCGATCCGCCAGCCTTATGATCCACGCCCAACTGCAGGCACCCAAGGCTTGCGAACCGGGCACGATCAGCCCTGGGGAGAATCTGGGGAGTTTCGGCTGGCATGCTGATCTCCCCCGCTTCCCGAGCAGTCCGTCAAGGACGGCACGCCCCTTGCTCCCGGCCTCCGGCATGAAGTGAGCATAGTAACCGAGCGTGACAGTCGGCGAGGAGTGCCCGAGCCACCGCGGCCTGCTCCCGTAACGAGGCGAAGCCGTCCATCTCCAGTAGTACCGGCCTCGTGGGAGCTCCTTCTGGGCGATCTCACTCAGGACCGCCCGCTGCTCGTCGAGCCGGTTGTGGCCCTTGAGCACCTTGCCCATGTGCCAGTCCGAGGTGTGCAAGAACTTCATGGGCGCGCCTCGCTTTTCCGTGGCGGTCGCCGACGGTGGTATGCCGCCGGACTCCTTGCCCGCAGGTGCGAAGTCGTGGTTCCTCGCCGCCCTCTCCGACCGGGGGAGGCGCCGGGGAGCCCGGCACCGCGGGCGGGACGGGTGGCGGCAGCGCCTCCATGGGACCGCGGCCATTTTCGCACAATTGTTCAATCAACTGCCGCGGTCGACCTGTGTCGAAAGAGGGAGGGGGTCAATGCACTTCACGGAAATTCAAGCCTTGTATGTCCGCACCGAGACCCTGCGCAGGATCGTCACAGCCGCATCGAGGCCGTCGGAGTCGCGCTCGTCGGCCGCCGTTCCGCCGGATGTGTGGCGGGGATGGCGGACCGGAGGCGCACGACGGGGAGATCCAGACCAAGAGCAGTAGCCTCGCTTCATGACCGAGGAGACGATCATCGCGCTGCGGAACTACGACTGGCTCGTCCGCGCTCGAGGGCTCGATGACGTAGCGCTGGACTGGGACTCCGGCACCCTCGTATACGGCGAGGGCGGCGCCACCATCGACGCGCTGGTCGAACGGGGCTTCACCCCCGCCACATAGCCGCCCACCGCCACTGGCCTCCGTGCTCCAGTGAGCGCGGCGGCCGGGCGCTCACCGTGCTCCGCGGCCGGGTCGGTGACCGTGGCCAGGGGGCAGGGCGGCGGGGCGACCGCCCCAGGCCGCGCACAGCGCCCGATGGGAGCACCAGTCGCACAGCTCGCCCGGCCGCGGCCGGCAGCCGCTCCCACTCGCCCGCCACCAGGGAACGGGCGCGCGCGGCCGTACGCTCCATCGCCGGGTCGTCGAAGAGCCGCTCCAGCACCGCGTGCACCAGCGTGTCCCGGGTCGCCGCCGCGCTGGGCCTCTCCGGCAGCCGGTCGATCGCCCGGAACCGGTAGCGCAGTGGGCAGGTCATGAAGTCGGCCACGCGCGACAGCGACGGCGGCGCGGGCGGGGCCGGTGTGCCGGAGGCCTCGAACGGATGCACGCCCCGGCCCTACGCCGATCCGCTCCGCGCGCGGTCCGCCGGCACGGCTGCCCACCCGCCGACGCCTTCACCGGCACGTCTCCTCGTCGGCGCGACCTACCCGCCGCCCCCCGGCTCGGGCGGCATCAACTCGTCATACACGGCCTGGTGTTCCCCGTCATCACTCGGGCACATCACTCGCCCGTCGGAGAGGCACTTCCAGTGGTGCCGCAACACCTCTTGCGCGGCCGCCTCCGGGCTGTCGAACACCTCGAAGCCGTCCCCGTCCTCGTCGTAGACGTAGTCACAGACGTCGCAGACGACGGAGTGCATCCGATGGGTGGGGAAACGCGTCGGCCGCTCCCCTCTCGTTACCGGCCGGCCTGGATGACGGCTCCTGCTTTCCGGCCCCCAGCAGATCGCAGAGCCCTTGTCCACGCGCTCGGTCCGTGGGGGCGCGGCCGCCTGCCGGTCGGTGGGCGGCATCCGGTGCAGGCCGCTCACGGGGCGGAAGCCGTCGTCGTCGTACTGCGGGCAGGTGGAGAGGGCGAGCAGGTACTCGTGCAGGGTGCGGTTGTAGCCGGCGTCCGTCAGCGCGTGGTGCTGTCCGCCGGCTCGCTCCGGCAGTGGCGGGTCGCCGGCCTGGACGACGAGGGACCGCAGCTCGTGGCACCAGCGCGGCACCGAGGGCGGCATCGCCGCCCAGTCGTGGTCCCACAGGGAGTGCAGACGCCAGATGTGCTGGCCGCCGTAGCAGGCGTACAGATGGGTCTCCGGGGAGCCGTCGGCGAAGTACTTCGCCACGTCGGCGCGCATCTCGTCGAGGAGCTTGACGTCGGGATGGGTGCGGTCGAGGAGACAGGGATAGCCGTCGGCAGTGCACCGGGGCAGGTGGGGCCACACGTTGTCGGCCATCCACGGGACGTCGAGCACGGCGCTCACGTCCATCCCGTTGTTGACGGCGTAGTAGTCACAGCCGGCGTCGTCGGTGAGGCCGATGGAGACCAGGCCCCGGACGGTGGGATCGGCGGGAAGGAACTCACAGTGGAGGTAGACGCGACGAATGGTCGAAGCGGTGTCGCTCACGTGCTGCTCCTCGGCGTCCGAAAGCGTCTCTGGCCATGAGGTTCATCCACGTGTGGTGTCCTCGCCGGTCGGTCACGAATGACCGTCGCACGCTGCCCCCGGCGCAGGACACATACCGCGCACCCCCATCCCTGATTCAACGGGTTCCCGTTGAGGGGCACAGAGTCCTGACAGGCGGATTTCGGAAGGGGGTTGCACCGGGTCAGAACTCGATGGAGGCGGCGGGGACGGTGTCCGGTCCCGCCCCGATGCCCAGCTTCTCCTTGATCTTCTTCTCGATCTCGTCGGCGAGGTCGGGGTTGTCCTTGAAGAAGTTGCGGGCGTTCTCCTTGCCCTGGCCGAGCTGGTCGCCCTCGTACGTGTACCAGGCGCCGGACTTGTAGAGGAAGCCGTGCTCCAGGCCCAGGTCGATCAGGTCGCCCTCGCGGCTGATGCCCTGGCCGTACAGGATGTCGAACTCGGCCGTCTTGAAGGGAGGTGCGCACTTGTTCTTGGCCACCTTGACACGGGTGCGGTTGCCGACCGCCTCGGTCCCGTTCTTCAGCGTCTCGATGCGGCGGACGTCCAGGCGCACGGAGGCGTAGAACTTCAGTGCCCGGCCCCCGGGCGTGGTCTCCGGGGAGCCGAACATCACACCGATCTTCTCCCGGAGCTGGTTGATGAAGACCGCCGTGGTCTTCGACTGGTTGAGCGCGCTGGTGATCTTGCGGAGGGCCTGGCTCATCAGGCGGGCCTGCAGACCCACGTGGCTGTCGCCCATCTCGCCCTCGATCTCCGCGCGCGGGACGAGCGCGGCGACGGAGTCGATGACGATGAGGTCGAGCGCGCCGGAGCGGACCAGCATGTCCACGATCTCCAGCGCCTGCTCGCCGTTGTCCGGCTGGCAGACCAGCAGGGCGTCGGTGTCCACGCCCAGCCGCTTGGCGTACTCGGTGTCGAGACCGTACTCGGCGTCGATGAACGCCACGGTGCCGCCGGCGCGCTGGGCGTTGGCCACCGCGTGCAGGGCGAGAGTGGTCTTGCCCGAGGCATCGGGTCCATAGATCTCCACGATCCGCCCGCGGGGCAGGCCGCCGATGCCGAGGGCGATGTCGAGAGCGATCGACCCGGTGGGGATGACCTCGATGGGGGTCCAGGGGTCATCGCCGAGGCACATGACCGAGCCCTTGCCGAAGCGCTTCTCGATCTGGATGAGGGCCAGCTCGAGCGCCCTCTCGCGGTCCTGTTCTTTCATGGCGTCCGCCTGGATGGGATGGGGCGTGTCACTGCGGCCGACGGTCCCGGGTCACCGCGCCGGCGACCCGGGGTGTCGGTTCTGCGGCGCCCGCGCGGACTTCGGGGCGATGGTGCCGGGTGTCGCATCACTCCGGCTCTGTTTCACCGTCTCGGCGCCGCTCGCGGGGCTGCTGTCAATCCGTGATCCTGTTGGTCGCCGCCGGTTGCCCGGGCGAGGCTGCCGCCCTTCCTCCGGTCGCCTCGGCGGCGGTCGGCTCTTCTCTCCATGGCAGCTCATCGACCGGGTCGTCGGGGAGCCTTGGGAGGCCGTGCCCCTCACATCCGTCCAGGGCCGTCTCGATGGAGGCCTCCGGGCGGATACGGAAGTCGTCGTCCTGGTGGCCGTCCCGGTATTCGGGATGACAATCGCTACAGGTCAAACCGAGTGCAGCCTGCGGGGTCCAGGTCGCGCAGGGGTCGGTCGGGGCAGGGTTGGCCATGCCGGTCAGCATCTGCGGTGCTCCCGTCGGTCAGAAGGGCTCCTCGCCCTGCCGGGGGGTGGGCGGCTCGCCGTCGTTCTGGGCGAACAGGTCGTCGGTGGGTGGACTGGCGCCGGCGAAGACGCTCGCACGGGGGGCCTTGGTGACCTGCGCGGTGGCGAACCGCAGCGAGGGACCGACCTCGTCGACCCCACACTCGACCACGGTGCGGCGCTCGCCCTCCTTGGTCTCGTACGTCCGCTGGCGCAACCGTCCCTGGACGATGACGCGCGCACCGCGGGTCAGGGACCCGGCGACGTGCCTGGCCATCTGCCCCCAGGCCGAACAGCGCAGGAACAGCGTCTCGGCGTCCCTCCACTTCCCGGTCTCCCGGTCGAAGGCGCGGGGCGTGGAGGCGACGGTGAAGTGCGCGACCGCATCGCCGGACGGGTTGAGGCGTAGCTCGGGGTCATCGGTCAGGTTGCCGACCACTGTGATGATGGTTTCACCAACCATGGCCTTTCCTCTCGTTCGACGAGTGATCCCTCACCCGTGCCGGTTCGGGGCGGCCGGTGGCCCGGAGTGGGTGGAACTCGCGCCGCGTGCCGGCGAAGTGGCACGCCGCACTGCGGGGCGAGGAGGTCGTCGGGTTCACTCTCTGTCCTTTCCTGCCCTTCCTCGGCCCGAGTTGGCAAGTCCGGCCGCGATGAGCCGTGCCTCGTGGGCGGGGGTGTTCCTCAGCGGAATGCCGAGCCGGGGGACGTTGCAGGGGCCGGCTGAGGCGGCCCCTGCACCAGGGGCAAGGCGCGTGAAGGAAACGGATGCGCAGATCGCGTTCCGCGCTGACGTCGTGCTTCGGGTTGGCGGGACGGGAGGCGGATCGGCCGGGCTGACGGGCGCCCGGTCGATGCGCTCGGGGCGATCGCGTTCACGATGGCGAGGAGTTCCGCGCGGTAGCGGCGCGGGTCGCCCGGACCGGTGTCCGGCAGCGGCGGCGGGGCGCGGGCCAGCCGCTCCCTGCGGACCGCGCGCACCTCGGCGAGGATGTCGGCGACGATGTGGTGCCGCTGTCGGCCCAGCCGGATCACGGCCGTCCACGCGTCGGTGGCATCCAGGTCGGTCTGAAGGAGGTATCAGGTTTGTGCCGTGGTCTCCTCCGGATGCGCCGAGGGGCACATCGCGGCGACCGGGGCGACGAGCCGTACCGTCTCGGTCGGCGTCAACGCTGTCTCCTTCCGGCCAGAACGCGTCGGGTGCCGCGGCGAGCCCTCGCACCGTCGCCCTCGCGATACCCGTACAGGGTGGCGCCGCGGGTGCGGCAACCTGTCCGTGGGGGTTCAGCCACCGCGACCCAGGCGGCCGACCTGGACGATCCAGTGGTGAGAGGGAGGTGGTCATGTCGCACCGCCGTCGAGAGCGAGCAGTTGGCGCAGGTCGAGCTCGCCGGTGCGCCAGGCGCGGGTGACCTTCTCCGGCCCGCCGGGCACGGGGCGAAGGCTGAACGACCGCGGCGGGGGCGCCGGTGCCGCGGCCAGTCCCGGAATCACCTCGCCGGTGTGCGGGTCGGTGACCGGGTCGAGGCAGGCGAGCCGGGTGAGGAATTCCCGCTGCCAGCAGGGGCGCACCCGGGTGAGCGTCTCCACCTCGCTGGGGTGGTTTTCGGCCACCCAGGTGAGGAAGGCGTGCTCGTCGGCGATCACGACCGTCGGCCGGGGGTCGATGAGCGTGATGGTGGCGATCGGCGTGTGGTCCGGCAGGGTCGCCCGGATCGACTTCAGGTCGAGCTCGGCACGGGCCGCGCGCAGCCCGTCGAGCACCGTGCGGCGGGCGGCCTCGTACTCGGCGTCCACCGCGTCGCGCAGCACCCGGAGCACGGCGACCCGGGTGGCTTGGTCCTTGAGACTCATGCGGCCTGGCCCCCTACCCGGTCCCGGCCCTCGACTCGACATCTTGGGCGACCCGGTTCTTCGCCGCCTCGGTGCCGTGGCGCACGATCAGCTCACCGAGCGTGCGGGTCTCCTCGCCGTCCAGGACGGCGGCGCCGAGCAGGTTGTGCCGACGGGCCTCCTCGTAGAGGGCGCGCAGGTCTTCATAGGTGGCGTCCGGCGCGGTGGCCGCCGTGATGTAGTCCGGCACGGACTTGGCGGGCTCGCCGGCCTTGAGCCAGCCGAGGACGGCCTCGGCGAACTCCGCGCCGGGCTTGTGGAGCACCGTCCCGGACAGCGGCTTGGCCCGGGACTTGGAGATCACCAGGGTGTTCTCGTGGTCGAGGTCGCCGACGATGTCGAACTCGTACTCGATGCCCTCTCGCTGCTCGGGCTTGAGCCCGACCTTGCGCGGCACCTTGCGCCCGCGCTCGTCGGCCTCGACGACGTACTCGGTCTTGGTGCGCATGGTGACGATGAGGTGACCGGGATAGGCGAGCAGGGCGTCGAGCATCGCACGCTCCAGGGGGCGGGCCTCCTTCCAGCCGGCGAAGCTGCCTCCCGCCCCGACGCGCCTGGCCGCGTTGTCGACCTGCTCCAACATCCCGCCGGCACCGGACCAGAAGTGGCTCAAGGAGTCGACGATCATGACGTCGTAGCCGTCGTGAGCGGCCACCGCGAGCGCCTCGACGAGCGCGGTGGGCTCGAACGTGGTGAGCGGGAGGGTGTCGAAGGCGAACTCGTCGGCGTACTTGGCGGCGCTGCCGTGCTCGGTGTCGACCAGGGCGATCCGGTCGCCGAGCCCGGTGCCGGTGACCAGGGCGGTGTAGGTCTTGCCCGATCCGGTGGGCCCGGTGAGCGCGATGCGGGCCTTGGCCTGTTCCTTGGTGGCGGGGATGAAGGCGAGGTGGTTCACGCCGTGCTCCTCTGGCGTCTCCGACGGCGGTTCGGGGTGGGCCTGGGGAGGGACGGAAGACGGTCCTCACCCGGCAGGACGGGCACCCGCACGGCCGTCGACTTGCTCGAATACCAGTTCGAAAGCTGTCTGGAACTTCACGCTAAGCGCACATGGAGGGGTAATCAACACTTCTCTTCAGAAAACTTGCCGAGAGTCCCAATTGTCAGTGTCAGGGCCTAGAATGCGCCTGCCTGTGCCCATGCCGCGGCCGGACACGTCCGACCCCTGCGTTTCGAGGAGGCTGCCGGGCCGGCCCCACCACGGGGCACGGCGCCTTCCCGGGCGAGCCGCCGCGGGTGAGCGGTCCGGCCTCAGCGGGCGCCGACGGCCGGGCGCTCACCGCGCTCCGCGGCCGGGTCGGTGGCCGTGACCAGGGAACAGGGCGGCGGGGCGGCGGGGCGGCCACCCCAGGCCGCGCACAGCGCCCGATGGGAGCACCAGTCGCACAGCCCGCCCGGCCGCGGCCGCCAGTCGCCCGTCGCCGTGGCCCGCCGGATCGCCTCCCACAGCGCCAGCAGCCTGCGCTCCACGGCCCGCAGATCGCCCTCCACCGGCTCGCGGCTCAGCACGCGTCCCCGCTGCCGAGACAGACCAGCCGCAGGCGGCACGGCACGGCGCCGCACAGCCGCGGTACCGGCATCGTCCGGCTCCTTGCGCCCTGGACGGAAGTCCACCAGACCCCGCACGGCCGTGAAGGTCTGCGCGGGGCTGCGCGTCGCTGATGTCACGGACCCGCACCCGGCACTGTGACCGCTCCCGTACCGGCGGCGGTGCCGTCCGTGGCAGGCGCCTGTGCCGTGGCCGACACCGACCGGCCGTCCGGGACCGGTGCCCATCCGGGTGGAGCGGTCAGGACGCTCGGCGGGGCGTTGTCTTCTTCGCGGTGGTGTTCTTGGCGGTGGTGTTCTTGGCGGTGGTCTTTTGGGCCGCGGCGGCGCCGGTTGCTGGTTTCTTCTTCGCGGTGGCCCGCTTCGCGCCCGAGGCGGTCTTCCTGGCCGCAGTCTTCCTGGCCGGTGTGGCATCGACGCGGCCACTCCTCGCCGCCTCCACACTGCTTTGCAGCAGGGCCATGAGGTCGGTGACGTCGGCGTGATGCGGGGGCGCCATCTCCTCCAAGCGGTCGGCGACGACCTGCTGCAGAGCCTGCTGGTAGTCGTCGTGGAGCTCTTCCAGGACGAAGCCCTCGGAGAGGATGTCCATGAGGTGCATGGCCATCTTCAGCTCCTGCGGCCTCACGGCGATGTCGCTCCTGGGGGCGATGCCGGTCGGGCGGCGGACCTCTTCGGGCCAGCTCATGGTCTGCAGGACAAGGAGGTCGTTGTGGGCGCGCAGCACCGCCAGGGACTCACGGGTTCCGAGGGCGACCTTGGTGACGGCGACCCGCCCGGACTCCCTCAGCGTGTCCCGGAGCAGGACGTAGAACCGGTCGGTCATCGGGTCCGATCCTCCGACGTGGTAGGCCTGCCCGAGCACCATCGGATCGATGCTGCCGTCGTCGACAGAGGCCAACACGCTGATCCGCCCCTTGTCCGGCGGGGGAAGGGTCGCCAGCTCCTTGTCGCTCAGAACAACCCTCCGGCCGTCGGGGTGTTGATAGCCCTTCGCGACCTCCCGGTATTCGATCTCCCGGTCCTCCTCCTCGCACCACAATTTGTGACGCACGCGTGAGCCGTCCTCGGCGTGGACCTGGTGCAGGGCGAGACCGCTGTCCGTCTCGGTGGCCTTGTAGAGGACCACGGGGATGTCGATGGTGCCGAGGGAGATGACCCCCCTCCAGACCGCCTGCATTTTCTACCCCTTTTGTCAGCGTTCGCTCCGTTGCGCCAGAGAAGGCTGCGGAGGCAGCGGCGGGGCGACCCTCACACCTCCCCCAAGGCGCTGCGGGCCGCGGGGACGTTCAGGACGCCGAGAGACGCCCTGAACGGACGGGCGGACGGAGCCCTGCGCCGCTCGCGGCGCTGATCACCGCCGCCTGAGCAAGTTTCTACCCAAAGGATATTGATTGCTCTCTCATCTGCACTTAGCGTGATTCTAGTCTTTTTCGAACTTGCATACGAATACGTAATGGTCGTACGACGATGAGCCAGAACGACACCGGCAGTGAGACCGCCCCTGGCCGGCCCGCCACGATCGAGCCGGCCCACCGGCTGGTCGGAGTTGGCGCCGACGGCGAGGACCGGACCGTCGAGGCTGCGCTGCGACCCACGGACCTCGATGAGTTCATCGGCCAGGAGCGGGTTCGCGAGCAGCTCAACCTCGTGCTGCGCGCCGCCCGCGCCCGCGGTGCGACCGCCGACCACGTGCTGCTCTCCGGAGCTCCGGGCCTCGGCAAGACCACCCTCTCCATGATCATCGCCGCGGAGATGGGCGCCCCGCTCCGCATCACCTCCGGGCCCGCCATCCAGCACGCCGGAGACCTCGCCGCCGTCCTCTCCTCCCTCACCGAGGGTGAGATTCTCTTCCTCGACGAGATCCACCGGATGTCCCGTCCCGCCGAGGAGATGCTCTACATGGCGATGGAGGACTTCCGCGTCGACCTCATGGTCGGTACCGGCCTCGGCGCCACCGCCATCCCCCTGGAACTGCCCCCGTTCACCCTCGTCGGCGCCACCACCCGGGCCGGGCTGCTGGCGCCCCCGTTGCGCGACCGCTTCGGCTTCACCGCCCACCTGGAGTTCTACGCGCCGGCCGAGCTGGAGCGTGTCATCCACCGCTCCGCCCGGCTGCTCGACGTGGCGATCGAGCCCGAGGGCACCGCGGAGATCGCCGGCCGCTCCCGCGGCACCCCCCGCATCGCCAACCGACTGCTGCGCCGGGTGCGGGACTACGCCCAGGTCAAGGCCGACGGCGTGGTGACCCGCGAGGTCGCCTCCGCGGCCCTGGCGGTCTACGAGATCGACGGCCGCGGCCTGGACCGGCTCGACCGTACGGTGCTGGGCGCGCTGCTGGGCCTCTTCGGTGGCGGACCGGTCGGCCTGTCCACCCTCGCGGTCGCGGTGGGGGAGGAGCGGGAGACGGTGGAGGAGGTCGCCGAGCCGTTCCTGGTACGCGAGGGGCTGCTGGCCCGCACCCCCCGGGGGCGGGTCGCCACCCCCGCCGCCTGGACCCACCTGGGCCTCGCACCGCTACCACAGGGTGGACCCGGAACCGGGCAGCAGGGCCCGTTCGGCACGGGCTCCGGGGGGCGTGCCGCCTCACCGCCGCCCCGGCAGCGGCCCCCGCGGCGGTGAGAGCCATGGCCGCCCGCACCTCCCGCCTCCCCCTCGGGAACCGCCCCTCCTACCGCTGCACCGAGTGCGGCTGGACCACCGGCAAGTGGCTCGGCCGGTGTCCCGAGTGCCATGCCTGGGGCACCATCGAGGAGCTCGGCGCACCCGCCGTCCGCACGACCGCGCCCGGCCGGGTCACCACCGCCGCGCTCCCCATCGGCCAGGTGGACGGCCGGCAGGCCACCGCGCGCAGCACGGGCGTGCCCGAGCTGGACCGCGTGCTCGGCGGCGGCCTGGTGCCCGGCGCCGTCGTGCTGCTCGCCGGCGAGCCGGGCGTGGGCAAGTCGACGCTGCTGCTCGACGTCGCGGCGAAGGCTTCCAGCACCGCCGCCCGCGCGCTGTATGTGACCGGCGAGGAGCTGGCCGGCCAGGTACGGCTGCGCGCCGACCGGATCGGCGCGCTCTCCGACCACCTCTACCTCGCCGCGGAGACCGACCTGTCTGCCGTCCTCGGCCACTTGGACGCGGTCAGGCCCTCCCTGCTCGTCCTCGACTCGGTGCAGGCCGTGGCCTCCCCCGAAATCGACGGTGCGCCGGGCGGCATGGCCCAGGTACGTGAGGTGACGGGCGCGTTGCTCCGGGCCGCCAGGGAGCGTGGGATGTCCACGATCCTGGTCGGCCACGTCACCAAGGACGGCGCCATCGCGGGCCCCCGCCTCCTCGAGCACCTCGTGGACGTCGTGCTGCACGTCGAGGGCGACCGGCACGCCCGCCTCCGCCTCGTCCGCGGCGTCAAGAACCGGTTCGGAGCGACCGACGAGGTCGGCTGCTTCGAGCTGCACGACGAGGGCATCACCGGCCTGGCCGACCCCAGCGGCCTGTTCCTGACCCGCCGCGACGAGCCGGTGCCCGGCACCTGCCTGACCGTGACCCTGGAGGGCCGCCGCCCCCTGGTCGCCGAGGTTCAGGCCCTGACCGTCGACTCGCAGCTCCCCTACCCGCGCCGCACCACCTCCGGCCTGGAGACCTCCCGCGTGGCGATGATGCTGGCCGTCCTCGAGCAGCGTGGGAAAATCTCGCAACTGGGCAGGCGCGACATCTACACCGCCACCGTCGGCGGGGTGAAGCTCACCGAGCCGGCCGCCGATCTCGCCGTGGTCCTCGCTCTGGCCAGCGCCGCGTGCGACACCCCACTGCCCAAGAACCTGATCGCGATCGGCGAGGTGGGCCTGGCCGGTGAGGTCCGCCGGGTCACCGGCGTGCAGCGGCGGCTGGCCGAGGCCGCCCGGCTCGGCTTCCCCCACGCCCTGGTGCCCGTCGACCCGGGCAAGATCCCGGCCGGCATGAGGGTCACCGAGGTGGCCGATGTAGGCGACGCGCTGCGCCCGCTCCCCCGTCGCCTGCGCCGTGAGGTCCCGGCAGGGGAGGAGCCGGCCACCACGCGCCGACTCGACCCCGCACGGCGCCCGCCCGCGTCAGGGGGCCGGCCGCCGAGGGCACGGAGCTCCGCCTGGCGTACACGCGCACGCCGAACGTCCAAGGCCGAGCGCCGCGGCGGGGCGGTGCCAACCGCCGAGGCCGCTCAGGGTCCCGACTCCGGCCCGCCCGGTCCCCGGGCGGGCCGGAGGAGCGGGTGAGGGATGTGCTACGCGCCAAGGGAGCAAGCGGATTTCCGCCATGCCATTCCCGTGATCACTGCTTCATCGGGAGGCTCATGGCCGTGATGGCTCTGCTCGTGCCGGTGATGCTCCACAACAGGGCACGGCGAACGCCACGTTCACGCGCCGGCGGGCCTGCGCGATCTCTTCCTGGGACCGTCCGATCCAGTTCCAGAACAGCTGACATTGGCAGAGCTGACTGCTTGAAAGCAGCCCACCCACCGCAGTCACTCAGCATTCCTACGGCTGGATTGGCTTTCGTCTCACCGCTGTCCGTGAGGTCAGTACCCCCTGGGGTGAATCTGGGGAGAATCTGCCCTGCTGGGGAGCGCGTGGGGAGGATCGGCTGTGTGACGCGGCACGAACCTGAAAGACGCTGAAAGACCCATCTGCGCAGGTCAGCTACAGGTGTAGCCGCATCGCCGCAGGCCCAGGCCACTAGCCGGACGACTTCAGGACGTACGTCCCGAGGTCGTCCGCCTCGATCAGCCCCGGCAGCGAGCCGCCCTCACGCAGCGGCGTGATGTAGCGGGTCGCGATGGCTTCCTTGAGCATCGCCCCAGGCTACTGGGGTCGCGTCGGACGTCTTACGTCCACTTGATCCCCCGTCGGTCAAGATCTGGACATGGTCTGAACACCGGGTGCCCGGCGGCCGTACCCCTGGGTGGACCAGGAAGTCCGAGCGGAAGGGAAACGTCAGCATGACCAGCGAACCGCTTCAACCCCAGGGGGCACCGGGCCGCCGTACGGTCGTGGCGGCGGTGGGCGCGGCGGGGCTCGCCGTCGCGCTGACCGCGTGCGGGTCCGAGGACACGTCCTCGTCCGGCTCGTCCACCACGCAGAACGGCAGCAATGAGAGCGGCGGTTCGGGCGGCGACGGCGCCGCGGCCGGCTCCGGCGGCACGGTACTGGCGAAGACCTCCGACATCCCCGAGGGAGGCGGCAAGGTCTTCGGCAGCGAGGGCGTGGTGGTCACGCAGCCGACGGAGGGGGAGTTCAAGGCATTCTCGTCCAAGTGCACCCACCGGGGGTGCGCGGTGAACCGGATCGCCGACGGGGTGATCAGCTGTCCTTGCCACAACAGCGAGTTCTCCGCCACCGACGGCAGCGTCAGGAAGGGGCCGGCGGTCCAGCCGCTGCCCGCGAAGAACATCTCGGTCGCGGACGGCGAGATCAGACTGGCCTGACGCGCCTCACCCTTTCCTGACGCGGCGCCAGGATCCTGTCTCCTGACACCGCGTGGGAGAAAAGAAAGAAGGGCCGTATGACCGCCACTCAGCGCCGGGGCCGGAAGATCATGATGACGCCGGGCGAGCTGGACGACTTCCTGACCACGCAGCGCACCTGCCGGGTCGCCACGACATCGACCGGCGGCGCACCGCATGTGAGCGCCCTGTGGTTCGTCTGGGACGGCATCTCGCTGTGGCTCTACTCCGTGGTGCGCAGCAAGCGCTGGGCCGACCTGCGGCGTGACCCGAGGGTGGCCATAGTCGTCGACACCGGTGAGGAGTACGACCAGCTGCGCGGCGCGGAGCTGTCCGGCACGGCGGAGTTCGTCGGCGAGGTACCGCGCATCGGCGAGCTCTGCGCCGAACTCGACGTTCCGGAGACCCTGTTCGCCCGCAAGTACTTCGACCTGGAGGAAATGCCGCACGACGGCCGCCACGCCTGGATCCGCCTGACCCCGGAAAAAACCGTCTCCTGGGACTTCCGCAAACTGGGCTCCGCCTAGACCCGGATGCCCCTCGCGCCCGCAAGGCCTCGACCACCGCGTGGCGAGCGTTGCGGGCGCGAGGGGGCCGGGTGGGCCCGGCCGGCGGTTGTGGGCAGGTGACTCAGGCCGGCCGGGTTCCTGTCGTGCGGAGAGCGGTGATCGCTGCGCGGATCGAGGGGCGGCGGTCGGCGCCGGTGCGCCATACGGCGTACACGTGGCGCCGTACGGCCTGCCGCACCGGGACGGTGCGTACGCCCGCGGGCAGCGGGCCCCGCCCGAGCCGGGGGGCCACGCACACACCCAGGCCGGCGGCGACCAGGGCCAGCTGGGTGGCGTGCTCCTCGGCGCGGTGGGCGATGCGCGGTTCGACGCCCTTGGAGCGGAGTGTGTCCAGCAGCCACTCGTCGCAGAACTCGGCCTCGCCCCAGGTGACCCAGTCGTCGTCCGCGAAGTCCTCGAGGTCGACCTCGGTGCGGTCGGCGAGGGGGTGCGCGGCGGACAGCGCCACATCGGCGGGGTCGTCGAGGATCGGGGCCCGGGTGAGCCCTTCCGGCACGGGCAGCGGCTTGTTGTACCAGTCGAGGACGACCGACAGGTCGACGTCACCGCGCACCACGGCCCGCACCGCGGCGGCCGGCTCCATTTCCACGGTGCACACCCTGAGCCCCGGGTGCCGCTCGCGCAGATGGGACAGGGCCGCCGGGAACAGTCCGCGCGCGGCGGTGGGAAACGCGCCGAGCCGCAGCTCGCCGACCGCCTGCCCGCGCTGGGCCTCCAGGTCGGACTGGGCGAGCTCGACCTGCGACAGGATGCGCGCCGCGTGCTCGGCGAGCAGCCGGCCGGCGTCCGTGAGCCGCACGCCCCGGCCGTTCTTGGCCAGGAGTTGCTGGCCCACCTCCCGCTCCAGCTTGGCCATCTGCTGGGACACGGCCGATGTCGTCACATGCAGCCCCTCGGCCGCACCGCTGACCGAACCGTGCCGGGCGAGGGCGTCGAGCGTGCGCAGGCGCTCCAGGTTCAACATGTAAGCGATGCTACGAGATATCGCGAGCGAATTCTCGATTGTGCTACGAGGTCGGACGCAGGCATCGTACGACCATGAGTGCCTCGACCGTCTCCTCGCAGACCCCGCCCGTCCCGGCCGGACGCCCCCGCCGCGCCCGCCCCGTGCACTGGCGGGTCCGTTTCGCCTTCCTCTCGCTGCTCTGGGGCTTCAGCTTCCTGTTCATCAAAGTGGGCACGGAGGGCTTCGCGCCCTTCCAGGTGACGCTCGGGCGGCTGGTGTTCGGCACGGCGGTGCTCGCGGTGGCGATGGCGGTGAAGCGGGAGCGGCTGCCGCGTGGCGCGCGCGCCTGGGGGCATCTGGCGGTCGCGGCCTTCTTCCTCAACGCGCTGCCGTTCTCGCTCTTCGCGTACGCGGAGCTGACGATCCCGTCCACCCTGGCGGGCATCTGCAACGCGACCTCACCGCTGTGGGGCATGGCCCTGTCCCTCGTCGCCCTCTCCGAGGACCGCCCGACCCGGCTGCGGGTCGCGGGGCTCGGACTCGGCTTCCTCGGGGTGCTCACCGTGCTCGGCGCCTGGCAGGGCTTCCACGGTCTGGACGCCGGCGGCACCGCGATGGCCCTGCTGGCCTCGCTGAGCTACCCGGTCGGCTGGATCTACGTCCGCCGCACCCTGGCGGGCTCCACCGAGTCCCACCTGTCGCTGACCGGCGGCCAGTTGCTCCTGGCCACGCTGCAACTCGCCGTCGTCACACCGCTGTTCACCAGTGTTCCGGACCGGCTGTCCGTCGTGCCGCTGCTCGCGATCGTCGCCCTGGGCGCCCTGGGCACGGGCGTGGCGATGCTCGTCCAGTACGGCCTGGTCGCCGAGGTCGGCCCGACGACCGCCCAGATGGTCACGTACTTCATCCCGGTCATCGCCACCGCCGCCGGCGTCGCCGTGCTCGGCGAACACCTCACCTGGTCGATCCCGGTCGGCGCGGCGGTCGTCCTGGCGGGCGCGGCCCTGACCCAGGCCCGCCCGAAGAGCGCGTAGGCCGCGGTGGCCTCCTACACGTAACTCCGCGCCGGCTCCGGGCGGAGCGCCGCGGCCACCGCGTCCGCCAGCTGCTCGATCTCCTCCCCCTCCCGCAGGGCCGAGACCGTGATCCGGATGCCGGGCGGGGCGTTCAGCCGGAAGCGGGCACCGGGGGCGACGGCCCAGCCGGCGTGCAGCAGGCTCGCGACGACGCCGGTCTCGTCCGGCACGGGCACCCACACGTTCATCCCGCTGCGCCCGTGCCCGGCGACCCCGCGCTCGGCCAACGCGCCGGTCAACAGCTCGCGCCGCCGCCCGTAGGCCGCCGCCACCGCGCGCGTGTCCGGGGCGCCGTCCGCCCACAGCCGTACCACGGCCCGCTGGAGCAGGCGGCTCACCCAGCCGGGTCCGAGGCGCTGCCGGCCGCGGACCCGGTCGACCGTGACCTCGTCCCCGGTGAGCACGGCGAGCCGCAGGTCGGGGCCGTACGCCTTGGCGACCGAGCGTACGAAGGCCCAGTGCCCCGTGGCCCCGGCGAGTGGGTGCAGGGGCAGGTCGACGATGCCGTGACCGTGGTCGTCCTCGATCAGCAGCGTCTCCGGATGCTCCCGGAGGACGGCCCGCAGAGCACGCGCGCGCGTGGCGCTCACCGCGGCGCCGGTCGGGTTCTGCGCCCGGTCCGTGACGATGAGCGCCCGTGCGCCGCCCCGCAGGACACGGCGCACGTCGTCGACGAGCGGCCCTTCGTCGTCGACCCCGACTCCGGCCGTGCGCAGCCCGAGGGCGGGGACTAGGTCGAGGGCGCTCCTCCACCCGGGGTCCTCGACGGCGACCGTGTCGCCGGGCCTGAGGTGGGCGGCGAGGACGCGCTCCACTGCGTCGAGCGCTCCGGAGACGACGGCGAGCGGCCCGTCCGGCACTCCGTCGGCATCCAGCCCCGCACGGGCCATGCGGGCCAGCTCCGGTTCCACGGCCACGTCCCCGTACAGCACCGGCTCACGGTCGCCCTGCGCCCCGGCCGCCGCGAACGCCGGGGCCAGCGGCGGCAGCAGCGCCGGATCCGGGTTGCCGTTCGAGACGTCGCGCACGCCCTCGGGCACGTCCACGCGGAGGAGATCCCGTCCGGTCGTGGCCGGCGCGGGCCGCACCCGGCTGCCCCGGCGCCCGGCGGTCTCGATGACCCCGCGCTCGCGCAGCACCCGGTACGCGGCCGCGACGGTGTTGGGATTGACCCCGAGCTCGACCGCCAAATCCCTCATGGGCGGCAGTAGCTGGCCAGGCTCAAGCTCGCCGGAGCCCACCGCGCGCTCGACGTTCGCCGCGATTTCCGCTGCACGCCGCCCCTTGATCCGATATTCTCCTAGCACAAACCAGATTATGCACTAGTGCAAGGGGGATCGCAATGCAGGGGATCCAGCCGCCGGCGTCACCACCCGGCTCCTACACCCCGACCGACCGCACCGTCCCCACCCGCTCCGCGCACCGGGCGTCGTACGACAAGGAGCTGGTGCACGCGATACTCGACGAGGGCTACGTCTGCCACCTCGGCTACCTCCGCGACGGCGCGCCCGTGGTGCTGCCGACGCTGTACGGCCGGGCCGGTGAGCGGCTCTATGTGCACGGCTCGACCGGCTCGCGCCCGCTGCGCACGGCCGGACAGGCCGACCCGGGACTGCCGGTCTGCCTGACGGTCACCCATGTCGACGGCCTGGTCCTGGCACGCTCCGCCTTCCACCACTCGATCAACTACCGCTCCGTCGTGGTGCACGGCGTCGCCCACCAGGTCACCGACCCGGAGGAGAAGCGGATGGCGCTGGACGCGCTGGTCGACCATGTGGTGCCGGGCCGGTCGGCCGACTCCCGCCCCGCCAACGCCAGGGAGCTGGCGGCGACCGCCGTGCTCCGCCTCGACCTCGACGAGGTCTCCGCCAAGCTGCGCACCGGTGGCGCGAACGACGAGCCCGAGGACCTCTCCCTGCCCCACTGGGCCGGCGTGGTCCCGGTCCGCAGGCAGTATGGCACCCCGCTCGCCGACGCCGGCCTGGCCTCCGGCGTCGAGCTCCCCGACTACCTCGACCACCTCGCGGCCCTGTGATGCTGATCCATCCCTGGGACGCGCCTCGCGAGGACGCCGAGTGGCAACAGTGGCTCACCGTCCGTGACTTCGGCCAGCTGGCCGTGACCGGCCCGCCCGGCGAGCCGCCCTTCGTCCAGCCGCTGCACTTCGCCTACGACGCCGGGCGCGGTGAGGCCGTCACCCACCTGGCCCGCCCGAACCCGCTGTGGGCCGCCCTGGAGGCGAACCCGCAGGTGCTGCTGAGCGTGGTCGACGACTACGTCTACGTCCCCGGCCCCTGGCAGGCGGACCCGGACGGCCCGCCCGAGCACGGGGTCCCGACGAGCTTCTACGCCGCTGTCCAGCTCCGCTGCACCGCCCACGTGGTGGACGACCCTCGGGAGAAGGCCGAGTTGCTGAACCGGCAGCTGGGCCACTTCCAGCCGGAGGGCGGCTCGGCACGGGCGGCGGCGGGCGAGGCGCCGTACGGCCGCCTGCTGTCCGGTATCACGGTGGCTCTCACGGAGCGGGGCGGCCCACGGGACGCGGCGGCCCGGGAGCATCTGCTGCGCAGACGCGGGACCTGAGTGGGCGGCAGGCCTGCCGGGGGTCACGCGAGGGCCGGCTCCCCCACCGCCGCCCGCGCCCCGCGTGTCTCCGCCAGGGCGAGGCCGGCGACCGAGCCGAGCATCAGCGCGGTGCCGACGAGGGTGGCCGCCGTCAGCCGTTCGCCGAGCAGGGCGACGGCCAGCACCGCCGCGCTGACCGGCTCCAGCAGCATGATCACGGAGACGGTGGCCGACCGTACGACGGCGGCGCCCGCGAAGTAGAGGGCGTAGGCCAGGGCGGTCGGGATCGAGGCGATGTACGCCAGCAGCCACAGCAGCCGTACCGGGTCCTCGGTGTGCGGCACCAGCCCCTCCGCCAGCGCGAACGGCAGCAGGCACAGGCTGGTGACCGCGAACGCCCCGACGGTCGTACCGGACTGGTCCGCCCCGCCGGCGCGGCCCCACCAGCGGGTGAGGAGGGTCATCGCGGAGTAGCCGACCGCCGCCACCAGGGCGATCAGCACGCCCCAGGGACGTACGGTGGCACCGCCGCTGCCGAACACCAGCACGCCCAGCCCGGCGAGCGCCCCGGCGACGGCGGTCAGGCCGGCCCGGCCGAGCCGTTCACCCATCGTGAGCCGGGCACCGAGCGCGATGAGGACGGGCCCGGCGCCGAGGGTGACGACGGTCGCCACGGCCAGCCCGGTGGCCGCCACGGCCGCGAAGTAGGCCGTCTGGAACACGGCGAGACCGGCGCCGACGGCAGCGGCCCGCCGCAGCCTGAGGCCGAGCGGCACGGGCACGGCCGGCCGGGCGCGCGGGCGCAGGAGGCGCACGGCGAGCAGCAGGACAACCCCGATCGCACAGCGCCAGAAGGACAGGGCGACGGGCCCCATGTCGCTGGTCCGGTAGACCAGGGAGGCGGCCGCGCCCGCGGTGCCCCAGGCGGCGCCGGCGACGATCAGGTAGAGCAGGCCGCGCCCGACGGGCAGGCCGACAGAAGCCCGCACCTCAGGCCGCCGTTCCCCGGGCCGAAAGCTCCCTTTCCGGGCCGCCGCTCGCCACCGGCTCCGCCGAGCCCTTCGCGGGCGCCGACGACTGCGCGATGAACGCGCCCAGCAGCACGACCGCCCCTCCGACGATCTGCGGTGCCGAGAGGTGCTCGCCGAGCAGCACCCAGGCCAGCACGGTCGCTACGACCGCTTCCAGGCACGCCACCACCCCCGCCACCTGGGGCGAGAGCCGCCGCACGGAGAGCACTCCGGTGACGTAGGCGAGGACTGTCGCGACCAGGACGACCCACAGCAGCAGGGCGACGGCCGGGACCGCGGTGCCGTTCATGTGCGCGCTGTGCGCGAGCACCGACCAGTCCATGTTCCAGGGACGTGCCACGACGGTCAGGACGCCGGCGCCGATGAGCAGGCCGTAGGCGATGACGCCGAGCGGGTCCGGGGCCGCCTCTCCCGCGTCGCCGCCCTGGTCGGACAGCACGAAGTAGCCGACCTGGCAGCAGGCCGCGCCGAGCGCCAGCACCAGTCCGAGCACGTCGAAGCCCAGGCCGGACCAGACCTCGACGACGCAGGCCAGGCCGCCGACCGCGAGGACCACTCCGAGTGCCGCGGCCCGGGTGACCGGCCGTCGCTGCACGAACCGGACCCAGCCGAGGACCAGGGCGGGCGCCAGGTACTCGATGAGCAGGGCGACCCCGACGGGTATGCGGGAGATCGCCGCGAAGTAGCAGGCCTGGACGCCCGCCACGGCCAGCAGGCCGAACCCGGCGAGCAGGGCGGGGTGGCTGCGCAGCAGCGCGCGGTGCCGCACGGCGAGCGGCAGCATGACGAGGGCGGCGCCGGAGGCGCGCAGCCACACCACGTGCAGCGGATCGAGGCCCGCCTCGATCAGTGGCTTGGCCGCGACACCGGAACCGCCGAAGGCGACCGCGGACACGAGCGCGAGACCGAGCCCGACTCTCTTGCCGGAATGGCCCTGACTGATCTGAGACGTACGCACCGGCACATGATGGCAGGCGACGACATGAGCGTCACCCCCGATGGCACCTGTCCCACGGGCCGGACGGGGCACCGGCGGCCACGCCCGCCCGTCCCGGCTCAGCAACCGCCTCCGTCACCCCTGACGGCGCAGTCCTCCGGGCGGCCCTTGGCATCGTTGTCGAGCCGGCCGGCGAGGTCCCGCGCGTCGATTCCGGCGCGGGTGAGCACCTCCACGGCGCGTGCCCGCGGGACCACGACGAGCGCGGCGAGCAGGTCGACGCCGCGCGCCAGGTCCTCGCCGCGCCGGGCGGCGCGCTCGCAGGCGTGCTCCAGTGCGGCCGACGCCACCGGCGAGAGACCGCCGGACTCCGTCACCACGGGCAGGGCGCCGGAGTCCTCCACGGTGCTCTGCCAGCGCAGGCCGTAGCCGATGCTGCGCTGTACGAGGTAGCCGAGCAGCCGGGCGATCTGCGGCGCGCCGTCGAAGGCCGCGCGCACCTCGGGGTCGGAGTCCAGGAGTGTGTGCAGCAGATGGACGGTGTCGATCTGCCGGTCCCCGTCCCGGACCGCCCTTCTGCGGGCACCGGCGACCACCGCCGCCAGCTCGGCGCTGAGCCGGACGTCGCCGTCCGGGCGGAGGGCATCCTGCCCAGGGGCGGGCTGCCGGGGAACACGGGATCGCACATCCCCCAGCCCATCAGCCCCTTCGGCTCCGGTCATCCCCGGCGGGAAGCATTTCCGCGTCCCACGGGAAGCGGACCCGGGCGGCCGGAATCTCATCCGTAAGGAGGAGATTCCGGCCGCCCGGGTCGACGGATGACCGTCAGTCCCCGTCGGCGAGGATCAGGTACAACCTCTTGCGGGTCTCGTCGACGAGGGCGAGCGCCTTCTCCCGCTGCTCCTTGCTGCCGGCCCTCCAGACCTGGCCGAAGGCCTCCATCAGGCCGAAGCCGGCCTGCCGGATCTCGCTCAGGGCCTCCCGGTCGATGCCGCGCGAGGCCTCCTCCCAGGGCGCGTCCGGTCCCTCGTCGGCCGCGGCGCGGCCCGTCTCCGTGAGGGAGAACAGCTTCTTGCCGCCCTCGCTCCGACTGACGATCAGGTCCTCGTCCTCCAGCAGCTGGAGGGTGGGGTAGACCGAGCCGGGGCTGGGCTTCCAGGCGCCGCCGCTGCGCTCGGCGATCTCCTGGATCATCTCGTAGCCGTGCATGGGCCGGTCCTTGAGCAGGGCCAGGATCGATGCCCTTACGTCGCCTCGCCGTGCCCTGCCGCGCGGTCCACCGTGCCCTCGTCCGCCCCAGGGGCCCGGGCCGAACCCGGGGCCGAAGCCGTGGCCGCCCGGTCCGAAGGGCCCGAACGCGGCCCGTCGCCCCTCGAAGCCGCCCCGGCCGTGCCGACGGCCGTCCTGCCGGTGTCCACGTTCGAATCCGTGGATGCGCATCGTCACCACTCCATTCCACCATCGACCTGTCGCGACAGCTCAACGATATATCGGTGACAGTCGCCCGACAAGCATTCCCAACCGTGCTCTCGCCTCGCCATGGCCACCGACCGCCCATTGGCCTTGGTCCGCCGCGTGCCGGAGCCCGTACCGTCGGGGCATGCGGATTCGAATCGTCGACGCCTTCACCGACCGTCCCTTCGCAGGCAACCCGGCGGGAGTCCTGCTCCTGGACGCCTTCCCCGAGGACGACTGGCTGCAGAAGGTGGCACTGGAGGTCAACCACGCCGAGACGGCGTTCACGCACCGGCTGCCCGAGGGCGGCGAGGCCGACTGGGCGCTGCGCTGGTTCACGCCCGCCACCGAGGTCGTGATGTGCGGCCACGCCACGCTCGCCACCGCCCACGTCCTGCGCACGACGGGCGCCCACGAAGGGCCCGTACGCTTCGCCACCCGCAGCGGCGTACTCATCGCGACCCCCGCCGAGGACGGCGCGATCACCCTGGACTTCCCGACCGCCCCGCTCACCGCGGTGGACGTCCCCGACGGGGTCGCCGAGGCTCTCGGCGCCGAGCCGCGCACCGCCTACGACACCGGCCCGAACGTCGGCGACCTGGTGCTGGAACTCGCCGACGAGAAGACGGTCCGCGGTCTGACCCCCGACCACAAGGCCCTCGCCGCCTACTCCGCACGCGGCATCATCGCCACCGCCCGCGCCGAGGCCCCCGCCCGCGAATACGACTTCGTCTCCCGGTGCTTCTTCCCGAACGTCGGCATCGACGAGGACCCGGTCACCGGCAGCGCCCACACCGCTCTGGCCCCCTACTGGTCCGAGCGCCTGGGCCGTCCCGACCTCACCGGCCTGCAGGCCTCCCCGCGCTCCGGCCTCGTCCGCACCGGCCTGCGCGGCGACCGCACCCTGCTCACCGGCCGCGCGGTCACCGTCATCGAGGGCGACCTGCTCGCCCAGTAGACGGCAGAACCCAGCAGACGGCGAAGGGGCGTACGACCGCTGGAAACCGCCGGTCCCTCACGCCCCTTCCCGGCTCGCGGTCCCGCTCACCCCGTCGGCAGCCAGCCCACCTTCCCCGCCAGCAGCGCGTACCCCACGAACGCGCCGATGTCGAGCAGGGTGTGTGCCACGACCAGCGGGCCGACCCGGCCCCACCGCCGGTACAGCCAGACGAAGACCACGCCCATCACCAGGTTGCCGACGAAGCCGCCGACGCCCTGGTAGAGGTGGTACGAGCCGCGCAGTACGGAGCTGGCCGCCAGCGCGGTCCCCGGAGTCCAGCCCAGCTGGCCGAGCCTGCGCAGCAGATAGCCGACGACGATGACCTCTTCGAGAATCGCGTTCTGCAGTGCGGACAGGATCAGCACCGGGTACTTCCACCACACGGCGGGCAGCGCCTCGGGCACCACGGTGAGGTTGAAGCCGGAGCCGCGGGCGGCCAGGTAGAAGGCGATGCCGGTGCTGCCGATGACCGCGGCGATCACGGCCCCGCGCCCGAGGTCCGGCCAGGGGCGGGTGCGATCGAAGCCGAGTGTGCGCAGGCCCTGCCCCTCGCGCAGCAGGAAGTGGGCGACAAGGGCGACGGGGACCAGGGCCGCGGCGATCCCGAACAGCTGCCAGGCGAGGTCGAGCCAGGGGCGGCCGGGGGCGGCGGAGGCGTTGAGCGTGGCGGCCTGGTCCTTGAGCCCACCGGGTCTCGTGACCGAGCCGATGAAACTGATCAGGGCGGACACGCCGCTCGCGCCGAGCGAGAGTGCCAGAACGAGCAGGGTCTCGTCGCGGAGGATCCGCCGCGACGGCCGCTCCCCCCCAAAAGAATCGGCCCCCGGCCCCGCCTCCGCCTGCACACGCGCCTCCCGTACACCGTCCTGGGACGTCACAGCTTGCCCGACGCGCGCCTCGCGGGCATCGGCGGCCCCCTGCGACATGCCCCGGTGCGGGCGACGCGACTCAGCCCAGTGGCACCGGCTCCGGCAGGCCGACCGGCCAGGTGTGCACCGGTTCGCCGAGATTCGTCAGCTCGCGGTAGCGCCGGGTGGTGGCGGCCAGGGCGGCCTGCCTGCCCAGCCCCCGCTCCAGCGCCCGGTGGAAGGTGGCGGCCTGCCACTCCGCGCCGTTGGTCCTCAGCCGGCACCGCTCCTCGATCACTCCGAGGTACAGGTCCCGGTCGGCCCGCTCCACGCCCCAGGCGCTCAGGCCGGCCTCGGCGAGCGGCAGCAGCTCGTCGCGGACGAGACGGACGGCGTCGACCTCCACCGTGCCGGAGTGGCGCCCGCGCCGGGGCCAGGTGAACCGGGCGCCGATGCCGTACCGGCACGCGGCGTCGAAGTTGGCCGCCGCCGCCTCGAAGGACAGCCGGGTCCACACCGGCCGGGGTTCCTCGGCGAGCGCGCGGACGAGGCCGTAATAAAAGGCCGCGTTGGCGATCACATCGGTGACGGTGGGCCCGGCGGGCAGGACCCGGTTCTCCACACGCAGGTGCGGCATCCCGTCCGCGATGTCGTAGACCGGGCGGTTCCAGCGGTAGACGGTGCCGTTGTGCAGGACGAGCTCGGCGAGTTTCGGCACGCCGCCGGTGTCCAGCACGTCGAGGGGGTCCTCGCCGTCGCAGATCGGCAGCAGGGCCGGGAAATAGCGCAGGTTCTCCTCGAAGAGGTCGTACGCCGAGGAGATCCACCGCTCGCCGAACCAGGTGCGCGGCCGTACGCCCTGGGCCTGGAGCTCGGGCGGGCGGGTGTCGGTGGACTGCTGGAACAGCGGGGGCCTCGACTCCCGCCACAGCTCGCGTCCGAACAGGAAGGGCGAGTTGGCGCCCATGGCGATCTGCGCGGCACAGGCCACCTGCGCGGCGTTCCACACGTCCGCGAAGCGGCCCGGGGTGACCTGCAGATGCAGCTGCACGGAGGTGCAGGCGGCCTCGGGCGCGATGGACTTCGAGGTGCAGACCAGGTGCTCCACACCGTCGATGTCGAGGGTGAAGTCCTCGCCGCGGGCCGCCACGATCTGGTCGTTCAGCAGCGTGTAGCGGTCGACGGCGGAGAGGTTGGAGGAGACCAGGTCGTCCCTGTCGAGGGTGGGCAGAATTCCGATCATCGCTATGGAGGCGTCCACCTCTCCGGCTTTTCGGTCGGCATATGCCAGCGACGTCCTGAGCTCCTCGGCGAGCCGGTCGAATACCCGGCCGCCCAATCGATGAGGGGCGATGTTGACTTCCAGATTGAACATGGCGAGTTCTGTTTGGAAGTCACGGCTGGCGATCCGCTCGAGAACTTGCGCATTCAGCATTCTCGGCATGCCGTCGGAGCCGACCAGATTCAATTCGATCTCCAGCCCCATGAGGTTCTTGGGCCGGTCGAACCGCTTCTCCTCCAGCAACTGCTCCAGCCCCTTGAGACACCGTCGGAGCTTGTCGCGGTAGCGGTTGCGATCGGACAGGTCGAACTGGCCGGCGACGACCTTCTCCCCCATCGCAGCATCCCTCCTCGCAGGGCGGGCCGAAGATCGGCCGCCGGGGTCCCGGTCAGGTGGGATGATGCCCCGCCGAGGCGATCCATAACGCCCCGCTTGCGCGCCGCACCGGCTACTCTGGACTCGTGTGACCGGAGGCACATTCACGCGGCATGAAGCACCCGACTGATTCGGGTACCCCGGGAAACTCGTGAAAAACGCCGACGTCATCCGGCCGACCGCCGAACGGGCACAACCCGAGGTCAACGCGGCGCGGCCCACTCGAAGTCGGGATCATTCCCGCAAAACTCCGACTGAATAGGCTCTTGCCGTTCACGCCGGAAACAGCTAGGCGAAACACCGCCTGAACATTTGTCGTATAAACTCTGCACCACGGCAGAAGGTTGATGCCCACAGCCCTGAACCCTGTCAGGAGCGTGTGCGGCAGGCCGCGCGTCCCGTACCCCTCGCTCTTCACCAAGCCCGGTTCGACCTCCTCCTGCCCCGAGAGCTGACAGCGCCGTCCGCCCCCCGCCCGGCCCTCGCGCCACCGTGCCTGTCGAATGAGAGGCGACCCACCATGCCGCTGCTTTTCCCCCCGGCTCCCGCGCCGGCCCTGCGCTCCGTGCTCACGGCACTCGGTTCACCCACCGCGGTCCGCGAGGCCCCGACTCCCGCCCTGCGCGCCGCCCAGCAACCCGCCACCCCCGAGCTCCCGCTGCCCGTGCACGTCCTGGACCGGATCACCCCCGAAGGGGTCTCCGCGACCAGGCTGGCCGGGTGGCGCTTCCTGATCCGCTGCGGCGACCACGCGGTAGCCGCGGCCGAGACCATGCTGACCCCCGACGGCTGGGCCTTCTCACACTTCTTCGAGGGCCCCTACGTCACCTCCACCGAGCGCGCGCTGCGCCAGGCGGAGACCGTGACCCAGCCGTACCAGCCGCGCCTATTGTCCATGCCCAGTCTGTACATGCTCACCCTGTGGCTGCACGGCAACACCTCCGGCGACGGCGCCACCGGCCATCCCGCCCCCGCCGATCTGCTCGTACCGCTCGCGCCGGCCCCGCCCGGGATAGCCGCCCACCGGCCGCACCGGGTCGCCGACCTGCTGCCGGTCCTCACCCATCGGGTGAGGACCGCCCGGCTCATGAGCTCCCCCGCCTGACCGCCCGCCCTCCGATCACCCTCGTACCCCTCACCCATCTGGAGGCCATGGCTGCCGGACGGCCGGATCACCGCCCCGCACCGCCCGCGGACCACTCACGGCAGGCGGTAGTCGAACCAGTCGAACGCGGCGCTGCCCTCGGTGACGTACATCCCGATCACACGGCCGGTGAACCCCGCGGCGACCTGGGTGGACAGATAGCGCCCGTCGAGTTCGGCCAGCCGTACGGTCCCCTCGGGGCCCTCGACGGAGAAGGCGATCGCGTCGGGGCCGGCCGGCCTCACTCCGGAGGCCGGCCGG
>NZ_QFDQ01000067.1 GCF_003270085.1 Streptomyces triticisoli
CAGCGAGGGCCCCGCCACGCGCGGCAGCCCGGCCGCACTCGCCAGCGTGGCGCACGCGCGCGTGGCGGCGTTCCGTGCCGCGCGCGCCCTGCGGGGACGGGGGTCCTCCTCGACGCTGGAGTCGACGAGCACGAGCCCGGCCGCCCGCGTGGGGAACAGCCGGGCGAAGGCCTCCGCGTGGAACCCGGCGAGCGAGTGCCCCACCACCGTGGCGGGCCCGTCGAGACCGAGCACGTCCAGAACGGCCGCGATGCGCCGTGCCTCCCCGGCGAGCGTCGGCCACGCGCGCGTGTGCCCGCTGAGGCCGAGTCCGGGGCGGTCGAAACGGACGACCGTGCGGTGCGGGGCGAGCAGGGCGACGACGGGGTCCCAGTCGAACCAGCACATCCCGAGCCCGGGGCTGAGGACGCAGAGCGGCCCCTCGCCGTCGACGACGGCGTGGTGGACGACGCCGTCGATCCCGACGAAGGTCATGGCCGCCTCCCCTGTGCTTCCGTCTCCCCTGTGCTTCCGTAAGAGCATCATGGCCCGCTCGCGCGCGCCGACGCGCGCTGCGGCCCACACGCCCCACCCCACCCCATCGCGTCGCTCTGACGATTACACTGGGCGCGTGCCTCAACTACGTCTCGCCCTGAACCAGATCGACTCGCGCGTCGGAGACCTCGCCGGGAACACCGACACGATCGTCCGCTGGACCCGGGACTCCGCCGAGCGGGGAGCACATCTCGCGGTGTTCCCGGAGATGGCGCTGACCGGGTACCCCGTGGAGGACCTGGCCCTCAGGTCGTCCTTCGTGGAGGCGTCCCGCGCCGCGCTGCGCGCCCTGGCCGCCCGGCTCGCCGAGGAGGGTCTCGGGGAGCTGCCGGTGCTCGTCGGCTACCTCGACCGCTGTGAGACCGCCCAGCCGAAGTACGGCATGCCGGCCGGGGCTCCGCAGAACGCGGCGGCGGTGCTGCACCGCGGCGAGGTGGTGCTGACCTTCGCCAAGCACCACCTGCCGAACTACGGCGTCTTCGACGAGTTCCGCTACTTCGTGCCCGGTGACACCATGCCGGTGCTGCGGGTGCACGGCGTCGACGTCGCGCTCGCCATCTGCGAGGACCTGTGGCAGGACGGCGGCCGGGTGCCGGCCGCGCGCAGCGCGGGCGCCGGGCTGCTGGTCTCCGTCAACGCCTCGCCGTACGAGCGGCTGAAGGACGACACCCGCCTGGAGCTGGTCCGCAAGCGGGCCCAGGAGGCCGGCTGCACCCTCGCCTACCTCGCCATGACCGGCGGGCAGGACGAGCTGGTCTTCGACGGCGACTCGATCGTGGTCGCCCCGGACGGCGAGGTGGTCGCGCGGGCGCCGCAGTTCGCCGAGCACCTGATGGTGCTGGACCTGGAGCTGCCGGCCGCAGCGGCGGACGCGCTGACAGGAGTGGTCGACGACGGTCTGCGCGTCGAACGCGTGGTGCTGTCCGAGGAGCCGCTGCCGGCGTACGAGCCCGCGCCGGCCGCCGGGTGCGCCGAGCGCATGGACGACGACGAGGAGGTCTACACGGCGCTGGTCGTGGGCCTGCGCGCGTACGTCCGCAAGAACGGTTTCCGGTCGGTCCTGATCGGCCTGTCCGGCGGTATCGACTCCGCGCTCGTCGCGGCGATCGCCTGCGACGCGGTGGGCGCCGAGAACGTCTACGGCATCGCCATGCCGTCCAAGTACTCCTCGGAGCACTCCGGGGACGACGCGGCCGAGCTGGCCCGGCGCACCGGCCTGAACTTCCGTACGCTCTCGATCGCGCCGATGTTCGACACGTACATGGACTCCCTGGGCCTGACGGGCCTGGCGGAGGAGAACCTGCAGCCCCGGCTGCGCGGCACGCTGCTGATGGCGGTCTCCAACCAGGAGGGCCACATCGTGCTGGCGCCCGGCAACAAGTCGGAGCTGGCGGTGGGCTACTCGACGCTGTACGGCGACTCGGTGGGCGCGTACGGCCCGATCAAGGACGTGTACAAGACGTCGGTCTTCCGTCTGGCCGAGTGGCGCAACCGGTCCGCCGCCGAGCGGGGCGAGACCCCGCCGATCCCGGAGAACTCCATCACCAAGCCGCCGAGCGCGGAGCTGCGCCCCGGCCAGGTCGACACCGACTCCCTCCCGGACTATCCGGTGCTGGACGCGATCCTCGAGCTCTACGTCGACCGGGACAAGGGCGCGGACGTGATCGTCGCGGCCGGATACGACCGGGAGCTGGTCACCAGGACGCTGCGGATGGTCGACCGGGCCGAGTACAAGCGCAACCAGTACCCGCCGGGCACCAAGATCTCGGCGAAGGGCTTCGGCAAGGACCGCAGGCTGCCGATCACCAACGGCTGGCGGGAGACCGCCTGACCGGTCGCCCCGCCGGTCGCCCCACCGGTTTCCCGACCGGTCGCCCGACCGGTCAGGAGCCGTCGGCGGACAGCTTCACGCGTGCCGCCACGGGCAGGTGGTCGCTGCCCGTGCGCGGCAGCGTCCAGGAGCTGACCGGCTCCACTCCCCTGACCATGATCTGGTCGATCCGGGCCATCGGGAACGACGCCGGCCAGCTGAACCCGAACCCGTTGCCCACCGCGCCCTGCGTGGAGCGCATCTGGGAGGTGACGGCGTTGAGGGAGCGGTCGTTCATCGTGCCGTTGAGGTCGCCGAGCAGGACCACCCGGGGCAGCTGCTCGTCGGCGATCGCCTCTCCCAGCGCGTCCGCGCTCTGGTCGCGCTGCTGGGCGGTGAAGCCGGCGTTCATCTTCACCCGCACCGACGGCATGTGGGCGACGTACACCGCCACGGGCCCCTCGGGGGTGGTCACCGTGGCGCGCAGGGCGCGCGTCCAGCCGAGCTTGATGTCGACGGCCCGCACCCGGCTGATCGGGTACTTGCTCCACAGCCCGACGGTGCCCTCCACCGAGTGGTACCTGTACGTCGGGGCGAGTGCCCGCTGGTAGACGGGGACCGCGGAGGCCTTCAGCTCCTCCAGGGCGAGCACGTCGGCGCCGGCGGCGGCCACCTCCCGGGCGGTGCCGGACGGGTCGGGGTTGTCGGCGTTGACGTTGTGCGTGGCGACCGTCAGGTCGCCGCCGGTGCCGGCCTTGTCGGTGAGCAGCCCGCCGAACAGGTGCAGCCAGACGGCGGCGGGCAGCAGCACCGCGATCAGCGCGGTCGCCGACCTGCGCAGCAGGGCGAGGACCAGCAGCACCGGGACGAGCAGGCCCGCCCAGGGCAGGAAGGTCTCGGTGAGACTGCCGAGGTTGCCGATCCGGTTGGGGATGCGCGCGTGCAGCGCCATCACCAGGGCCAGGACCACCGCGAGCGCGGCGAGCAGGACGCCCCGGCGCCAGATCCGCGGGTCACCGCGCCAACCGTCCAGGAAGCGGTGCGTCGTGCGCCGGAGCGGTTCTCCCCGGCGCTCGTCCCCCGAGCCGCCGTCAACCGTTTCCGTCACGTACGCCTGCTGCGCCATATCGTCGCCTCACTGCCTGCCGTGCACACCGTTCACCCCCGTGCCCTACGACCCTAGGGGATGAGCGGTGTCGTTCCTGCCGCCCTTGGACGGCCGTACTGGCACGAGGACGAACGAGTCGGCGCGCTGAGTTCCTGGGAGGGCTCCCGGAGCCGGGTCTGTGACGAAACGCGCACATTAGGACGGGGAACTGACGGGCCGTAGCCCCTCCAGCACCGCGTCCACGATCTGTTCCGACAGCCCCTCGGGCAGCTCGGCGTCGGGGTGCATCACGGCGCGCACCAGCATGGGGCCGACGATGATGTCGCTGAGCACCTCGATGTCGATGTCCTCGCGCAGTTCCCCGTTGCGCTGCCCGCGGCGCAGGACCTCGGTCTGGAGCCTGCGCCGCGGCTCGACGACGGTCGCGTGGTAGGCGGACCAGAGCTTCGGGCTGCTCTTCATCTGGGCGTAGACGTTGTGCAGGATGGCGGAGGAGCGGCTGACCAGTCCGCGCCTGCGCAGTTGTTCGAGGATCGCCACGAGGTCGTCGCGCATGGAGGTGCCGGGCAGTTCCGGGTCGGGCGGCTCGGCGGTGCGTACGACGTCGGCGAACAGCTCCTCCTTGCCGCTCCAGCGGCGGTAGATGGTGGCCTTGCCGACGCCCGCGGTGCGGGCGATGCGCTCCACGGAGAGTTCGGCGAGCGGCACGCCGTCCTCCAGGAGCTTCATCACGCCCTCGACGATGGCGCGCTCC
Source organism: Streptomyces triticisoli (assembly GCF_003270085.1). Taxonomy (GTDB): domain Bacteria; phylum Actinomycetota; class Actinomycetes; order Streptomycetales; family Streptomycetaceae; genus Streptomyces; species Streptomyces triticisoli. Next base: position 4,207 of record NZ_QFDQ01000067.1, read on the forward strand.
AACGCCTCGCTCCGGGGGCGGCCCCGTACGGGGGCGTCGGGAGCGGCGTGGCGGTCGGCAAGGCTCACGTGGGCCATCCTTTCGTCGTACCGGAAGATTGTCCTATCCCCCCGGCTGCCACCGGCCACCCCCGCCCCGGCCGCCCCGGCCGCCCTTCTGCCGTCCTTCTGCCGCCCTCGGCCACTCCCCGGCCTACTCCACCGCCGCCACCAACTCCTGCTCCTCCTGGCCCTTCCGGGGCCCGGACGGCCTGCCCGGCAGGAACACGGCCACCACGACCGCGCCGATGACCGCGACCACGGTGCCGCACAGCGCGGTGACGTGCATGGCGTGCAGGAAGGCGTCGTTGGCCGGGCCCACCAGGGCGTCACCGCGCGGGCCGAGCCTGGCGGCGATGCCGAGGGTGGCCTCGATGGACTCGCCGGCCTTGTCGCGCACTCCGGCCGGGAGCAGGACGAGCTTGTCCTCGATGTCGCTGCGGTACGCCGCCGAGAGCACCGAGCCGAGCACGGCGATGCCGAGCGCGCCGCCGACCTGGCGGAAGGTGTTGCTCAGCGCGGAGGCCGAGCCGGCCTTCTCCCGGGGCAGGGCCTGCATGATGACGACGCTGGTCGGCGTCATGATGTGCGCCATGCCGGTGCCCATGAGGAAGAAGACGGCCTCCAGCACCCAGATCGGCGTGTCGGCCTCGAAGCCGGCGAAGGCGGCCAGCATGGCGGCGAGCAGGAGCAGACCGGCCGTGGTGGTGGCCTTGTTGCCGAAGCGGTCGACGACCAGCCGGGCCCGCGGCGCGAAGATCATCTGCGCGACGGCCAGCGGCAGCATCAGCAGACCGGACTGGAGCGGCGTGTAGCCGCGCACGCTCTGCAGGTAGAACACCGAGAAGAACGTCACGCCCATCAGCGCGAAGAACACCAGCGCGATGGCGGCCATGGCGGCCGAGAAGACCTTGTTCCTGAAGTAGGTGACGTCCAGGGACGGGTGGCTGCTGCGCTTTTCGAACCACACGAAGACCACGAGGACCACCAGGCCCGCCACGATCGTCGACAGCACGGTGGGGTTCGTGAAGTCGGCGAGCTCGCCGCCCTTGATGATGCCGTAGACGAGCAGGACCAGGCCGACCACCGACAGCACGACGCCGACCGGGTCGACGCGGCCGGGCCGCGGGTCGCGGGAGTCGGGCACCAGCCACACCATCAGCGCCACCGCGACGATCACGATGGGCACGTTGACGAAGAACACCGAGCCCCACCAGAAGTGCTCGAGCAGCAGACCGCCGGTGATCGGGCCGATGGCGATGGCCAGACCCACGCCGCCGGCCCAGATGCCGATGGCCTTGGGCTGCTCCTCGCGCTCGAAGACGTTCATGAGGACGGCGAGGGTGGCCGGCATGACGAAGGCGGCACCGAGGGCCATCAGGGCGCGGTAGGCGATGAGTTCGCCCGGCGAGCCGGACTCTGCGGCCAGTGCGGACCCGAGCCCGAACACCACGAGACCGGCCAGCAGGACCTTCTTGCGGCCGATGCGGTCACCGATGAGCCCGGCGGTGAACAGCAGACCCGCGAAGACCAGCGTGTAGGCGTTGATCGCCCACTCCAGCTCGCTCTGCGTCGCGCCCAGCCCGGTCGGGGCCGGGGTGGAGATCGTCTTGATGGCGACGTTCAGGATCGAGTTGTCGAGCACCACTATCAGCAGGCTCAGCATCAGCACGCCGAGGATCGCCCAGCGGCGGCGGTGCACCGCTTCCGGAATCCGGGAGCCGCTACCGGCGTTGTCGGCAGGAGTAGTCATGGTGCGAGCCTAGAACGCTTCCGATACGAGACCGTCTCGTATCGGAATTCTTTACCCAGATCTTACGTCCCTTACCGAGACGTTGCGCACACGAGCGCCCCCTGGCTCGAACTGCCACGAGGTGCCACCATGGGAGGGATCCGGGGACGCTGTCAGGGCGCCTCGAGATGACTGAAGGAGCCGTTGCCATGACGCAGCTTTCGGCTGCCCAGACGAAGCCCTCCGACAGCAGCAAAGCGCTGTACGGAGGCAAGGGCACTCGCCGCATCACCGTCCGTGACATCGCTCTCGCCAAGGAACGCGGCGAGAAGTGGCCCATGCTCACCGCCTACGACGCCATGACCGCCTCCGTCTTCGACGAGGCCGGCATCCCGGTGATGCTGGTGGGCGACTCCGCGGGCAACTGCCACCTCGGGTACGACACGACCGTGCCCGTCACCCTCGACGAGATGACCATGCTGTCCGCCGCGGTCGTACGGGGCACGCGCCGCGCCCTGATCGTCGGCGACCTCCCCTTCGGCTCCTACCAGGAGGGCCCTGTGCAGGCGCTGCGCTCGGCGACCCGGCTGGTGAAGGGGGCGGGTGTCGGCGCCGTGAAGCTGGAGGGCGGCGAGCGGTCGCACGAGCAGATCCGGCTCCTGGTGGAGTCCGGCATCCCGGTCATGGCCCACATCGGTCTGACCCCGCAGTCCGTCAACGCCATGGGCTACCGCGTCCAGGGACGCGGCGAGGAGGCGGCGGCACAGCTGCTGCGGGATGCGAAGTCCGTGCAGGACGCGGGGGCGTTCGCGGTCGTGCTGGAGCTGGTGCCGGCGGAGCTGGCGGCGGAGGTGACGCGGGCACTGCACATCCCGACCGTCGGCATCGGCGCCGGTCCGGAGACGGACGCGCAGGTCCTGGTGTGGACCGACATGCTGGGGCTGACGGGCGGGCGGGTGCCGAAGTTCGTCAAGAAGTACGCGGATCTGCGGACGGTCATGGGCGATGCGGCCAAGGCGTTCGCGGAGGATGTGGTGGGGGGGACGTTCCCGCTGGAGGAGCACTCGGTGCACTGACCTCCGGTCCGAGCCATCGCGGCACCAGGGCAGCCCCGCCGATCTTCCCCCGTCGGCGGGGCTGCTGCCCTTTTTGCGCCTGAGCCGGCGCCGCTCTCGCGGAGGTGGTGGCTCGCCGTCGTGGTTCCTCAATTGACGGTTGCGGTGCTCGTCGGGGATGTGTCGGTGCTGTCGGTTGCCTGTCGGTGGTTTGTCGGTGGGGGCCGGCACCGTTCCTGGCATGACGCTGAACAACACGAAACCCAGTGCCGTGACCGTGCGGGGGCTGGTCAAGCACTACGGCGAGACCAGGGCGCTGGACGGGGTGGATCTGGAGGTGCGCGAGGGCACCGTGATGGGGGTGCTCGGACCGAACGGGGCCGGCAAGACCACGCTCGTGCGCATCCTGTCCACCCTGCTGGCCCCGGACGCCGGCCAGGCCACCGTCGCCGGCTACGACGTCGTACGGCAGCCCCGGCAGCTGCGCCGGGTGATCGGGCTGACCGGGCAGTACGCCTCCGTCGACGAGAAGCTGCCCGGCTGGGAGAACCTGTACCTGATCGGCCGGCTGCTCGACCTGCCCCGCAAGGAGGCCCGCGCCCGCGCCGACGAACTGCTGGAGCGGTTCTCGCTCACCGAGGCCGCGCGGCGCCCGGCCCGTACGTACTCCGGCGGTATGCGGCGGCGGCTGGACCTGGCCGCCTCGATGATCGGGCGGCCCGCCGTCCTCTACCTGGACGAGCCGACCACGGGACTCGACCCCCGTACCCGCAACGAGGTGTGGGACGAGGTCAAGTCGATGGTCGGGGACGGGGTCACCGTCCTGCTGACCACCCAGTACATGGAGGAGGCCGAGCAACTGGCCTCCGAGCTGACCGTCGTGGACCGCGGCAAGGTCATCGCGAACGGGGCCGTCGAGGAACTCAAGGCGAAGGTCGGTGGGCGCACCCTGCGCGTGCAGCCGGCCGATCCCCTTCAGCTGCGCCCGCTGGCCGGGGTGCTCGACGAGCTGGGCATCACCGGGCTCGCCACGACGACCGTGGACACCGGGACCGGCTCCCTGCTGGTGCCGGTCCTCAGCGACGAGCAGCTGACCGCCGTGGTCGGCGCGGTCACCGCGCACGGCATCACGATCTCCTCCATCACCACCGAACTGCCCAGCCTGGACGAGGTGTTCCTGTCCCTCACCGGCCACCGTGCCAGTGCCCCGCGGGACGCCCGGCCCGCCGACTCCCGCGAGGAGGTCGCCGCCGTATGAGCGCCGCCACGTTTTCCACCGGCATCAAGGCCGACGCCCGGATCCCGCTGCGCGCCCATGTGCGGCACACCGGCGCGCTGGTCCGCCGCAACCTGCTGTGGATCCGCCAGGACCCCGAGTCGATGTTCGACGCGATCCTGTTCCCGGTGATCTTCACGCTGCTGTTCGTGTACGTCTTCGGCGGCTCGATCGGGCAGTCCCTGGGCGGCGGGCGGGAGCAGTACGTGCAGTACATCGTGCCCGGCCTGATGGCCATGATGGGGATGAACCTGGCCCAGAGCGTGGGCACCGGCTTCAACCAGGACTTCAACTCCGGTGTCATGGACCGCTTCCGGTCCCTGCCGATCGGGCGCGGCTCGGTGCTGTTCGCCAAGATCTCCGTCGAGCTGCTGCGGATGCTCATCGCGACGACGATCCTCATGGTCGTCGGCGTGCTCGTCGGCTTCGACATCGAGAACTGGCCCGGCCTGTTCGCCGCCGTGGGGCTGTCCGCGGTGTTCGGCTCGGCGCTGATGTGGGTGTTCCTCACACTCGGCGTGGTGATGAGGAACGCGCAGTCCGTGCAGGCGATGGGCTTCCTGGTGCTGATGCCGCTGCAGTTCGGCTCGTCCATCTTCGCGCCGCCCGGGACGATGCCGGGCTGGCTGCGGAGGTTCACCGAGTACAACCCGCTGTCCACCCTCGCGGACGCCGCGCGCGGGCTGATGACGCACGGCCCGGTCGCGCACGGTCTGTGGATGACGCTGGCCTGGTCGGCGGGGATCACGGCGGTGATGGCGCCGGTCGCGATCCACAAGTTCCGTACCAAGACCTGACCGTACGGCTCCGGCCGGGTGTGTCAGAGCAGGGCGGCGGCCTCCTGCGGGGTGAGGCCGCCGCCCTCCGCGTACGCGGCCTCGTACGCCTCCTCGCCGAGCACGGACCGCGTGCGGGCGAGCGCCTGGTCCCGGACGTGGCGTTCCAGGCAGGAAGGGACGTGCCGCGGCGGCAGCAGGGCGTCGGCGGCGCCGAGGCAGCGGGCGGCGTCCCGGGTGCGGCGTCCGCCGTCCACGCCGGCGAGGGCCAGGGCGCCGATGGTCAGGTGCGTCGAGCGCATATGGGGTGCGATGGCCTGGGACAGCGGGTTCTGTGCCTGCTCCAGTGCCCGGCGGGTCTTGTCCAGGGCGTCCTCGTGGTGGCCGTCGGCCGCGTCCACCCAGGCCTCCGCGCCGAGGATGAAGGAGTCGAAGACGACGAAGTGCGCGATGCTGAACTCCTCGCGCAGCAGCCGTAGTTGTTCGCGTGCCTCGGGGAGGCGACCAGTCATGCCGAGCCGGCCGGCGAGGAAGATCCGGGCGGCGGGCATGGCCTCGTTGTGGCCGCCGTCGCTCTGCTCGATGGCCTCGCGCAGCATCCGTTCGCCCTGTTCGGCCTCGCCCGTCTCCAGCAGGACGCCGCCGAGGCGGACGTTGAGGACGGCGATCTGGGCGTGGGCGCCGAGGCGTTCGGCGTGCTCGATGGCCGCGCGGTAGTCGGCGGCGGCCGCCAGGTGGGCGCCGGTGCGCTCGTGGGCCTCCGCGCGCGCGGAGAGCGCCTCGGCGGTGCCCCAGGCGTCCCCGAGGCGGCGGAAGATCTCCAGCGACTCGTCGGCGTCCCGGCCCGCGTTCCCGGCCGAGTCGGTGCGGTTGGCCAGCAGGTTGGCACGCCACTGGAGGGCGTGGGCGAGCTCCCACTCGAATCCCGGTTCGCTGCGGCAGGTGCGTACGGCGGCGTCGCTGACCTCGCGCAGGCGCTCGACGTCGCCGGTCAGCATCACCGCGTACATCCAGAGCATGCCGGGGTTGCGGCAGACCTGCGGCATGCCCGGCTCGTAGACCTCGGTGATGACGCGCAGCTTGCGTTGCGCCTGCGGGGACTGCCAGGCGTCCAACTCGGTGTCCATGCAGGCGAGATGGAGGAGGTGCAGGCCGCGGCGGGCCTCGGCGAGGATTTCGCCGGTCATCGGCGGCGGGGCGTCCGTGCACCGCTGCCGTGCCGGGGCGGCGCGCCGGACCGGCTCGGTGAAGGGGTCGGGGCCGAGCGCCATGACCTCGGCGCACCAGGTGCGGGCCTCGATGCGTACGTCGCGCAGGTGCCAGTACCCGGCGAGCGACAGGACCAGGCACAGCCCCTCCTGCTCGTCGTGTGCGGCGACGGCGTGGCGCAGGGCGGTGCGCAGGTTCTCGTACTCCCGCTCGAACGTCCCGATCGCGGCGCGCTGGCCGGGTCCGCGCAGCAACGGGTCGGTGGTGCGGGCCAGTTCGCGGTAGTACGTCAGGTGGGCGCGCTCGGTCTCCGTGCGGACGCCGGCCTCGTCGAGCCGTTCGGCGGCGTACTCGGCGACGGTCTCCAGGAGCCGGTAGCGCATCTCGCCGCCGTCGGCGGGGGCGGCCACCACGAGGGACTTGTCGACGAGGGAGGCGAGGGCGTCGAAGGCGGCGGGTCCGCACACGGCCTCGGCGGCGGCGAGGTCGCAGCCGCCGGCGAAGACGGACAGCCGGCTCAGGACGTCCCGCTCGTCCGCGTCGAGCAGGTCCCAGGACCAGTCGACGACGGCCCGCAGGGTCTGCTGGCGGGGCAGGACGGTACGGCTGCCGGAGGTGAGCAGGCGGAAGCGGTCGTCGAGCCGGTCGGCGATCTGGCGCGGGGTGAGCATCCGCAGCCGGGCGGCGGCGAGTTCGATGGCGAGCGGCAGGCCGTCCAGGCGCCGGCAGATCTCGGCGCAGGCGGCGGCGGTGTCGTCGTCGGCGTCGACGCGGAAACCGGGCCGTACGGCGGCCCCTCGGTCCGCGAGCAGCCGCAGCGCGACCGGCTCGGGCAGCGGCTCCACCGGCCGCAGCACCTCACCCGGTATGCCGAGGGGTTCCCGGCTGGTGGCCAGCACGGTGAGGTGCGGGCAGCGGGCGAGCAGTTCCTCGGCGAGGCGGGCCGCCGCGTCGACGACGTGCTCGCAGTTGTCGAGCAGGAGCAGCATGCGGCGCCGTGCGCAGTGCTCGACCAGCCGCTCGACCGGGTCGTCGTGCCGGTCGGCGACCGCCGCCCGCATCTCCTCGGCCCCGGCGCCGTACAGCACGGTCTCGCGGGCTCCCACGGCCGTGAGCACGGCCTCGGACACGGCGCCGGCGTCGTCGACGGGAGCGAGCTCGGCCAGCCACACCCCGTCCCGCACCGCCGGCCGCACGGCCTCCGCCGCCTCCTGCGACAGCCGCGTCTTCCCGGCCCCGCCGGGCCCCAGCAGTGTCACCAGCCGCGCGGCCCCGAGGTCGGCGCGGATCGCCTCGATGTCGGCCTCCCGGCCGACGAAGGAGGTGAGGCGGGCGCGGAGGTTGCCGGGGGGCCTGGGGGTGGGGGCCTCGGGGGGTTCGACGGGGTACTCCCGCCCACTTTCGGCGAGGCTGCGGGCATGCGCGGGGGCGCCGGGCACGGATGCCGCCGCGGAAAGACCGGAGAAGGCCACCGGGGCGCCGGGCGCTCCCCGCAACGGCGCCGCACCGGCACCTGCGTGCCCGGCCCGTGGTGCCGTGCCCGCGCGCACCTCACCGGCGGATCGCCGGCTGCCCGCCGACGTGCCGGAACCACGCCCGTCCGGCTCGCCCGGCCGCAGCAACTCCCCGTGCAGCCCGCGCAGTTCAGGCCCCGGGTCCGAGCCCAGCCGGTCGGCCAGCAGGCGCCGTACGTCCTCGTAGGCGGCCAGGGCCTCCGCCGTGCGGCCCGCGTCGCGCAGGGCGCGCAGGCGGAGGGCCTGGAGGGGTTCGTCCAGGGGGTGGGTGTCGCACAGGGCGGTCAGCTCGGGCAGAGCCTGCTCGGCGTGGCCGAGGGCGAGGGCGGCGGTGAGGCGGGCCCGGCGCACGTCCAGGTGGCGGGTGTTCCAGCGGGCCGCCTCGGCGGTGCGGTCGGGCAGGTCGGCGAGGGCGGGGCCGCGCCACAGGGCGAGGGCGTCGTCGAGGACGACGGCGGCCTTGGCGGGGTCGCCGTCGGCCAGTGCGCGCAGGCCCTCGCCCGCCAGCCGTTCGAAACGGTGCAGGTCGATGTCGTCCGCGGCGGCGGTGAGCCGGTAGCCGCCCTCCGCGGAGACCACCACGTCCGCGCCGAGCGCCCGGCGCAGCCGCCCCACCAGCGCCTGCAGCGCGCCCGTGGCGTCGGCGGGCGGGCCGCCGTCCCACACCTCGTCGACCAGGACGCCCACCGGCACCGTACGGCCGGGCCGCAGGGCGAGCACGGTCAACAGGGCACGCAGCCGCGCCCCGCCGACCGGAACGGGGGTGCCGTCGGGGCGGAACGCCTGAGTGGTACCGAGGATGCGACAGCGCACGGGGTCCATTGTCTCCGGCGGTCTCACGACCGGTCACGGGACTCGAACGGCGCGGCGCCCGGTACGTCCAGGGCGACGAGGACTCCGGTCGCGACACGCTCCCGGCGGGGCCCCGGCCCGGCCGACGGCTCCCCATGACCGAACCATTGCGGGCAGCTGTCGACGTTCTCCAGGGACGCCTCTCCGGGCATGGGTCCGAAGGTGCGCGAGCCCGGTCCGGTCTCCTCGTACATCCGGTGCACCAACTGGATCGCGCGGACACGGCCGGTGATCTCGGGCCACCCGTCACTGTGCCACTCGGCCTGCAGCATCCCGCCGTACTCCTCCTCGTCGCAGCCCTCGCCCAGCACGTCCTCGGGGTCCACGGGCTCCAGTGGCCAGCTCACTTCCTCCCCCACCGAGAACGGTGTGCCGCAGCACTCCATCTGCCAGCTCTCGTAGAACACCCAGCGCACTGCCATGCCCCCACCCTCCATGGAACCGGCGGCCGGGCGCGAGACGTTTTCCCCGTGTTCTCCGTACGCCCGGTACGGTCGACCCCGCCCCACCCGACGCGCCCCGCAGGAGCCCGCCCCCATGACCAGCGCCACCACCCGCCACAGCGACCGCCGGATCAGTCCCGTCTTCCTCGGGATCCTGGCCGTCACCGCGGTCACGGGCTGGGCCACCTGGACCGGATACGCCCAGAAGCCGGGCGTGGCGGTGTTCCTGTTCGTGACCGCGGCCTGGATCGTCTCGCTGTGCCTGCACGAGTACGCGCACGCGCGCACGGCGCTGCACAGCGGGGACATCTCGGTCGGCGCCAAGGGCTACCTGACCCTGAACCCTCTGAAGTACACGCACGCCCTGCTGAGCATCGTGCTCCCGGTCCTGTTCGTGATCATGGGCGGGATCGGTCTGCCGGGCGGTGCCGTGTTCATCGAGCGCGGCCGGATCCGGGGCCGCTGGCGGCACAGTCTGATCTCGGCGGCGGGACCGCTGACGAACGTCCTGTTCGCGGCCGTGTGCACGGCCCCGTTCTGGCTGCACGCACTGGACGGCGTGCCCGCCCACTTCCGGTTCGCGCTGGCCTTCCTCGCGCTGCTCCAGGTGACGGCCGCGATCCTGAACTTCCTGCCGGTGCCGGGCCTGGACGGCTACGGCGTGATCGAGCCCTGGCTGTCGTACCGGATCAAGCGCCAGGTGGAGCCGTTCGCGCCGTTCGGCCTGCTCTTCGTGTTCGCGCTGCTGTGGGTGCCGGCGCTCAACGGCGTGTTCTTCGACGTGGTCCACACGCTGCTGCGCCACCTCGGCGTCGACGGCCTCGACCAGGCCTGCGGCTGGGAGCTCTACCGCTTCTGGGAGAGCACCCCCGAGATCTGCCTGGTCAGCCGGTGACATCAGCCAGTGACGTCAGCCGGTGACGGACCGGTCCTGCCGCATCCGCCCGCGGCGGGCGTAGTACCAGGCCATGTTGGACGACAGACCCGCCAGCAGCACCCACACGATCCCCAGCCAACTGCCCTCGACGAAGGAGACGACGGCCGCGGCCGTGGACAGCAGGCAGACGATCAGGGCGTAGAGGGCGAGGCGTGGCATGGCGGTCGGCTCCTGTCGGGGACTGCGGGGGACACTGGAAGCGTCGGAACTTCTGACACCAGTGTCCCCCATCGGCTCATACGTCCGTGATGCGGAGCCCCGCGTGCGCCTTGTACCGCCGGTTGACCGAGATCAGGTTCGCGACCAGCGACTCCACCTGGTGGGCGTTGCGCAGCCGCCCCGCGAAGATGCCGCGCATGCCGGGGATGCGGCCGGCCAGTGCCTGGACCGTCTCCACGTCGGCGCGCTCCTCGCCGAGGACCATGACGTCGGTGTCGATCCGCTCGATCTCCCGGTCCTGCAGCAGCACCGCGGACAGGTGGTGGAAGGCGGCGGTCACCCGTGAGTCCGGCAGCAGGGCGGCGGCCTGCTCGGCGGCGCTGCCCTCCTCGGGCTTGAGGGCGTAGGCGCCCTTCTTGTCGAAGCCGAGCGGGTTGACGCAGTCCACGACGAGCTTGCCGGCCAGTTCCTCGCGCAGGGACTCGAGGGTCTTGCCGTGTCCCTCCCAGGGCACGGCGACGATCACGATGTCGCTGCGGCGGGCGGTCTCGGCGTTGTCGGCGCCCTCGACGCCGTGCCCGATCTCCTCGGCCGCCGCGTGCGCCCGCTCGGCGGCCCGGGAACCGATGATCACCTTCTGTCCGGCCCGGGCGAGCCGGTAGGCCAGGCCCTTGCCCTGCGGACCGGTCCCGCCGAGCACGCCGACGACCAGCCCGGAGACGTCGGGAAGGTCCCAGGGGTCCCTGGCGGCGGCCTTGTGTGCACTGTCGCTAGAGGTCATGGGCCGACTCTACGTCCCCGGTGCGGGCGAATTCGGGCCGAAGTCCCAGTCACCGGTCTCCGTTTGCGGCAGCATGCGCGCGTATGGATGCCGTACGGGTCGCATTGCTGCGCGAGGTGCTCGCCGGGACCGAGTGGCTGGGGGCCACACGGCGGTTCGCGGGGGTGCTGCGGGGGTCCGTGGTGTCGTACGGGGGCGGGCTGCTGCTCGTGGGCACACCGCGGTACGAGCCCTGGCACCTGGCGGCCCACCTGGTGGACGAGGCCGCCTGGTCGGGCACCCCGGAGCTGGCCCCGACGCTCGTACGGCACGCCGCCCACCCCTCCGGCCCGGCCCACCTCTCCGTCGGGCTCGGCCGGCTGGAGGCGGCCCGGCGGGGTGAGACGCTGCTCGTCGTGGCCCCGGAGGAGCCCGCGCCGCTCCTGGAGCGGGTGCACGAGGCCCGGCGGGCCGGGGCGACGGTGCTGGCCCTCGGCTCCGGCGGGGGCGAGCTGGGGTCGATGGCGCACGAGACGCTGGCGGTGCCGGAGGGCTCGGAGCTGGACCTGGACACCGTCCAGCACCTGGTGAGCGCGGCGGCCGGGGAGAACGCGCTGCCGTCCCCGCGGGGACGCGGCCGCTTCCGGGACCGCCTGTCACGGCTGACGGAACACCTGACGGCCCCGCCGCCCCCGCGCTGGTAGCGGGACGGCGCACGGAAAACCGTTTGTCCGCCGTCCTCCCCCGGCCGACGATGGCCCCTCGTGACCGACGACGCTCCCGCTCCGCGCGCCCTTCTCCCCGACCTCGCCCCCTGGCGGGCCTCCCGCGACTTCCGGCGGCTGTGGGTGTCGGGCCTGATCTCGAACTTCGGGAGCTTCCTCACCTTCGTCGCACTGCCGGTGCAGGTGAAGGAGCTGACCGGTTCGGCTGCGGCGGTGGGCGCGCTCGGGGCCGTGGAGCTGGTCCCGCTGATCGTGTGCGGGCTGTACGGCGGCGCACTGGCCGACGCGGTGGACAAGCGTCGCCTGATCCTGTGGACGGAGGCCGGTCAGGGACTGCTCAGCGCGGCGCTGCTGGCCGGCGCGCTGCTGCCGCACCCTGCCGTGTGGCCGCTGTACGTGGTCGCCGCGCTCTCCGCCGCCCTGACCTCTGTGCAGCGGCCCGCGATGGACTCGCTGTGGCCGCGGATCGTGGCCCATGAGCACCTTCCGGCGGCCACTGCGCTCAACTCCCTGCGCTGGACGGTCGGCGGGGTGGCGGGACCGGCCGTGGCGGGGGCGGTCGTGGCGTACGCGGGTCTGGCCTGGGCATACGTGGCGGACGTGGCGACGTTCGCGGTCTCGGTCGTGCTCGTCGTGCGCATCGCCTCCCAGCCGGCCGCCCACGAGGCCGTGAAGCCGTCGCTGCGGGCGATCGCGGAGGGTGCCCGGTACGCCTGGAGCCGCAAGGAGCTGCTGGGCACGTACGTGGTCGACCTGGCCGCGATGTTCTTCGCGATGCCGCTGGCCGTGCTGCCGTTCCTCGCGGACGAGCTGGACGCGCGGTGGTCGCTGGGTCTGATGTACGCGGCGCTGCCACTGGGCTCGTTGCTGGTGAGTCTGACCAGCGGCTGGACCTCCCGGGTGCACCGGCACGGGCGGATGGTGGTGCTGGCGGCGCTGCTGTGGGGGCTGGCCGTGGCGGCCGCGGGTGTCGTCGGCGACGTGTGGCTGGTGCTGCTGTTCCTGACCGTGGCCGGCGGCTGCGACATGGTGAGCGGGATCTTCCGGGGGGTCATGTGGAACCAGACGATCCCGGACGCGCTGCGCGGCCGGCTCGCGGGGATCGAGCTGCTGTCCTACTCGGTCGGCCCGCAGCTCGGCCAGGTCCGCTCGGGCGGGGCCGCCTCGTGGTGGGGCGTGCGGGCGTCGGTGTGGTCGGGCGGGCTGCTGTGCGCGGGTGCGGTGGGGGTGCTGGCGCTGTGCCTGCCGGGGCTGATGACGTACGACGCGCGGACGAACGAGCACGCGGTGCGGCTGCGCGAACAGCGCGCCGCCGCGGCGCGTCGGTGCCGGGTGGGAGACGTTCGTTCGGAAACCGAGGACACTGAACCGGTTTAGTGTCCTCGGTTCCCGAGCAGCACCCGGGCCTCCCGGTTCCCCCGGACTTCCGGTTCTCCCCGGCCTCCTGGTTCCCCCGGGCCTCCGGCTCCCCGGCCTTCCGGGCCCGGTCAGCTCTCCTCGGTACCGCCCGCCGGCGCGTCGTGCCAGCGGGGGTCGTTCTCCCACTCGAGGTTGCGTTCGCGGGCGGTCTCCATCGCGTGCTGGGCCTCCTCACGGGAGACGTAGGGACCGAACCGGTCCTTGGCGGGGCATTCCGGTCCCTCCTCGACCTTCTTGTGCTGCAGGCAGTAGAACCACTCGCCCGGCTTTCCGGCGGTCCGCTTTTTGAACAGGGCCATGACCAGCTCCTCTCGCCACGGACATGTTCCCCCATCGCCCCGTTAGACTCGCGAACATGTCTGGCCAGTCGTTGCTCATCCCCGGGGAGCTGTCCCCGCCCCGTTCCGTGCCCGGAAACATCCGCCGCCCCGAGTACGTCGGCAAGTCCGCGCCGAAGCCGTACACCGGGCCGGAGGTGCAGACGCCGGAGACGATCGAGGCGATGCGGACCGCCGGGCGGATCGCCGCGCAGGCGATGGCGGAGGCGGCCAAGCACATCGCGCCGGGCGTGACCACGGACGAGCTGGACCGGGTGGCGCACGAGTTCATGTGCGACCACGGCGCCTACCCCTCCACGCTGGGCTACCGCGGCTTCCCGAAGTCGCTGTGCACGTCGGTCAACGAGGTGATCTGCCACGGCATCCCGGACTCGACGGAGCTGCGGGACGGCGACATCGTCAACCTGGACGTGACGGCGTACATCGGCGGGGTGCACGGCGACAACAACGCGACGTACCTCGTCGGGGACGTCGACGACGAGAGCCGACTGCTCGTCGAGCGCACCCGTGAGGCCCTGAACCGCGCGATCAAGGCGGTCCGCCCGGGCCGGCAGATCAACGTCATCGGCCGGGTCATCGAGTCCTACGCGAAGCGCTTCGGCTACGGCGTGGTCCGCGACTTCACCGGCCACGGCATCAACACGTCGTTCCACTCCGGGCTGATCATCCCGCACTACGACAGCCCGCACGCGACGACGGTCATGCAGCCGGGGATGACCTTCACGATCGAGCCGATGCTGACGCTGGGCACCCACGAGTACGACCTCTGGGACGACGGCTGGACGGTCGTCACCAAGGACCGCAGGCGCACCGCCCAGTTCGAGCACACGTTGGTGGTGACGGACAGCGGGGCGGAGATCCTGACACTGCCGTAGCGCCCTGCCGTAGCGCCCTGCCGTAGCGCCCTGCCGTAACGCCCTGCCATAGCACCGCGCTCGCCTCAGCGGGAGCCCGCCCTCTTCGGAGGGCGGGCTCTTTTTGTGCCCACTGCGTCTGCCGGAGCAGCTGTGGTTCGTGTACGAGGCACTGGAGCGTGGGGCCGAACGGCTGGCGTCGGCTCCGGTCGCGGGGCCGTTCATCCGCCCCGAACTGTTCCGGCTGGCCGCGCTGGAGCGGGACCTGGCACACCTGGGAGGCCCCGAGTGGCGTTCAGCCCTCACGCCCCTGCCCGCGACCCGCGCGTACGCCGACCGGGTGCGCGAGTGCGCGGAACCCCGGCCAGAACTGCCGCCAACGCGGCGAGACGGCACAGGAGCAGCTACAGCGGCGGGCAGGGCGACTGCCTCGAACTCGCCCTCAACCACCACCCCGCCTTCGCCCCCGTCCGCGACAGCAAGCGCCCCACCGGCACGGTGATCCCCTTCAGCCGCGACGCCTGGCGCACCTTCGTCACGCACCTGCGCCGAGGGCCGCGCACCGCGTCCAGCGGCCCAGGGGAGCTCCTCGGCGAGCCGGCCTCCCTGGACACCCGTGATCCCGACGAGTGCGACGCAGGGGCCACTCCGGGCGCCCTCAAACGGTCCCGACGTCACAACGGACGAGGGAGACGGGACGCCAGGGGCGTTCAGGCTCGGGCGAGGTCCAGTGTCTTCTTCAGGTTGTGCTCGGCTATGCCTGCCATGGGTGCCCGGTCGGGGAAGTTGCCGTCGAGCAGCCGCAGTGGGCCCGCTGTCAGTGAGAGCCGCTGTGCCAGCGTGTAGAGCGCGAGCCGGTGCTCGTCCAGTCCGGCCGCCTCCAGCGGGCGGTAGGCGTCGTGCAGGCGGATGCGCAGAAAGACGTGCTCCCACTCGACGTCGAAGTACATCGAGCCCTCGATGTCGATCAGCACGGGGTTCCCGTCCGGGTCCACCAGCACGTGGTCGGGTCCCAGTTCGCCGTGCACGGCCGCGTACTCCGCGCGCGGCCGCACCGCCGCCGCCAGGCCCAGCAGCCGCTCCTCCAGCCGGTCACGGGCTCCCGCGATCCGCGGATCACGCGATGCCGCCTCGGCGAGGTCCCGCAGCGCACGGTCCAGAACCACCTCCTCACACGACGTCCCGCGCGATGTTCCTCCTGCCTCGACCACGGCCACCTTGCCGTACCTGGGCGCCCGGTGACGCCGCATCGCCTCCAGTGCCTCCCCGAGCCGGGCCATGACCGGGGCAGCCGCGCGCGGGTCCCGGGCGAGCAGTACCTCCAGGTTCTCGCCCGGCAGGTCCTCGACGACGGCGAGGTCGGCCGGGCAGTGGGTGCCGTCGCGGTCGACGAGACGGATCGCCGGGACACGGACGCCGAGCGCGTCCAGCCGCGCGTGCGCGGCCTCGAACAGGTCGAGTCCGAGACCGGGGGAGAACGGGTCGGTGAGGTCGTCGTCGCCCTCGGCCGCCGGCCAGTAGTTCTCGGTGTCGTCCCACAGGTAGGCGATCGCGGTCGTCGCGTCGTCCATCACCAGGCGGTACACGCCCTTCTTGCTGCCGCCCGCGACCCGCTCGACCCTCTCCAGCCGCCGCCCGCCGCCCAGCGCGACCCGCGCCGCACCCGCCAACCGCTCCCGCGTCACTGCCCTGGGTGCCACGTTCCGGACCGCCTCTCCGCCACGACAACCCGCGCACCCTACGGGAGCATCGACGCGGAGGCGATTGGTTTGGGTGCTCCGACCGAACGCTCTCTCAGCGCTCCAGGATCACCCTGCCGCCGATCTCCACCCAGCCCCCCGGCTGGGGTGCCGTCAGGATCTGTGAGCCCATGCCCTGGGTGATGTTGAGGGCACGGCCCAGTTCGGCGGTCAGGAGCAGGGCCGCCGCGCCCGTGGCCTCGTCCTCCTCGATGTCGTCGTCGCGGCCCGGGAAGGCTCGGGCCCGGATGCGGCCGGCTGCCTCGTCCTCCCAGGACCAGGCATAGAGCCACTCGCCGGGCGGCGGGACGGGGAGGGCGTCGACCTCGGCCGCGGTGGCGTACTGGCGCAGGGTGCGCGGTGGGGCCCACTCCGGGCGCGCCTCGATCCAGGTGAACTCGCCGTCCGGGCGGACGCCGACCGTGCCGGCGGGGGTGACCAGTTCCGGGACGTCCAGCAGCCAGGCGGTGCCGACGCAGGGGTGGCCGGCGAAGGGCAGGCGCAGGGTGGGGGTGTAGATGTCGATCGCCCCGCGCTCGGGGTCGTCGACGAACACCGTCTCGCTGAAGCCGAGCTTGGCGGCCAGCTCCTGGCGGTCGTCCTGGGCGGGGATGAGCGAGCCGTTGCGGACGACGCCGAGTTCGTTGCCGTAGCCGCCGTTCGCCGCGCAGAACACGCGCAGCACGTCGTAGTCAGTCACGTGGGCATTGAAACACCGAGGGGCGGTACCGGCCGAGGACGACAGGGTCGCGGCCGAGGTGCTGCCGCATCCGCGGACGGGGCGCTCCTCGTGATCCCGCAGCGCGGCTTGACTTTTTTGTGACCGGTTCTTTGCGGCTGTTTTTGCCATCCGCGATCGGATCGTTCCCGCACGCCATCCGTGAGACCTGAATCACATTCCACGGGTGTATCGATCAAGTAAGCCTCGGTTAAGTTAGGTAAGCCTCACCATCCTGAGCGAGTGGGGTCACGTCACTTTTGAACCACTTCCGGGAGCCCTCGCATGCGAGCCGTCCGACTCTCCGTCGTCACCGCCGTCGCCACCGTGGCCGCCCTGACCGCCGTGACGGCCTGCACGCAGAAGAGCGGCGGCGACAGCGGCGACCACGTGATCAACGTGACCGCGACGGACGACTCCTGCGAGGTGTCGAAGAAGGAGTTCCCGGCCGGGCACATCGAGCTGTCGATCGAGAACAGGGGCTCGAAGGTCACCGAGGTCTACGTCCTCTTCCCCGACGACCGGATCGTCACCGAGCGCGAGAACATCGGCCCCGGCACCAGGCAGCGGGTCACCGCCGAGGTGAAGGCGGGCGACTACGTGATCGCCTGCAAGCCCGGCATGAAGGGCAAGGGCATCCGCCAGGAGGTCAAGGCCACCGGCGGCGGCTCGGCCGCCCGGCGGAACCCGCGGCTGGACCAGGCCGTCGCCGCGTACCGCCAGTACGTCCAGGAGCAGGCCGACCAGACCCTGCCCCTCGTCGAGACGTTCGTGAAGGCCGTCAAGGCCGGTGACGTGGAGGCCGCGAAGAAGGCGTACGCCGTCTCCCGCCTGGGCTGGGAGCGCACCGAGCCGGTCGCCGAGTCCTTCGGCGACATCGACCCGAAGGTCGACCTGCGCGAGGCCGACCTGGAGCCCGGCCAGAAGTGGACCGGCTGGCACCGGCTGGAGAAGGCCCTGTGGCAGGAGAAGGAGGTCGGCGCCGAGGAGAAGGTGCTCGCCGACCAGCTCGTCACCGACCTCAAGGACTGGCAGCAGCGGGTCGGCACCGCCGAGATCACCCCGACCTCCATGGCCAACGGCGCCAAGGAGCTCCTCGACGAGGTCGCCACCGGCAAGGTCACCGGCGAGGAGGAGTTCTTCTCCCACACCGACCTGGTCGACTTCAAGGGCAACGTCGAGGGCGCCCAGCAGGCGTACGAGCTGCTCAAGCCGGTCGCGCAGAAGAACGACCCGGCGCTCACCGAGGAGCTGGACCAGCAGTTCGCCGCGCTCGACGCGCTGCTGGACCAGTACCGCACAGGCAAGCAGGACAAGGCAGGCAAGGCAGACAAGGCCAACAAGGCGTCGTACGAGTTCATCTCCTACGACAAGGTCGGCGGGGACGAGCGCAAGGAGCTCTCGGACGCGGTGAACGCGCTCGCCGAGCCGCTGTCCAAGCTGGCCGCCGCGGTTGTGAAGTAGCCGGGAAGCGGGGAAACGGGAGATGACCGAGACCCAGGGCAGGAGCCCGTCCCGCCGCGCGGTGATCGGCTGGGGCGGCGCCGGGATCGCGCTCGGCGCGGTGACGGCCGGCGGCGCGGTGGCGATGACCAGCTCCTCCGGCTCCGACACGGCCCCGGCCGGAGCGGAGGCGGGCGGCGCCGTGGAGTTCCACGGCGTCCACCAGGCCGGCATCGCCACACCCGTGCAGGACAGGCTGCACTTCGCCGCGTTCGACGTGAGGACCGACGACCGCGCCGCGTTCGTGCGGCTGCTGAAGGACTGGACGGCCGCCGCACGCCGGATGACCGCCGGGCAGGAGGTCGGCGAGGGCGCGTACGGCGGGCTCGCCGAGGCACCGCCCGACGACACCGGCGAGGCGCTGGGTCTGAAGCCCTCGCGGCTGACACTGACCATCGGCTTCGGGCCGTCGCTGTTCGAGAAGTTCGGGCTGCGGGACAAGCGGCCGGCCGCCCTGGTCGACCTGCCCCCGTTCCCCGGCGACAACCTGGACCGCTCCCGCACCGGCGGCGACCTGTGCGTCCAGGCCTGCGCGGACGATCCGCAGGTCGCCGTGCACGCGATCCGCAACCTGGCCCGCATCGGCTTCGGCAAGGTCGCCGTCCGCTGGTCCCAGCTCGGCTTCGGCAAGACCTCCTCGACCACCCCGGACGCCCAGACCCCGCGCAACCTCTTCGGGTTCAAGGACGGGACACGGAACATCGCCGGCACCGAGACGGACCGGCTGAAGAAGTTCGTGTGGGTCGGGGACGGCGACGGGGGCGGGGACGGCGGCGCGAACGACGCCTGGATGCGCGGGGGTTCGTACCTCGTCGCCCGGCGCATCCGGATGAACATCGAGACCTGGGACCGGGCTCCGCTGCAGGAGCAGGAGGACATCTTCGGCCGGGACAAGGGCGAGGGCGCCCCGGTCGGCAGGGCCAAGGAGCACGACGAGCCGTTCCTGAAGGCGATGAAGCCCGACGCGCACGTACGGCTCTCCCACCCCGACAGCAACGGCGGGATCACGATCCTGCGCCGGGGCTACTCCTTCACCGACGGCACGGACGGACTGGGCCGGCTGGACGCCGGGCTGTTCTTCCTCGCCTACCAGCGCGACCCGCGCAAGGGATTCATCCCGCTCCAGCGCAGGCTGGCGGCGCACGACGCGCTCAACGAGTACATCCAACACGTGGGATCGGCGGTCTTCGCGATCCCGCCCGGCGTTCGCGACGCGGACGACTGGTGGGGCCGCACGCTGCTGTCCGAGGAGGCGTGAGCCCGTGTTCTCCAACTATCTGATCGGTCTGCGCGAGGGGCTGGAGGCCAGCCTCGTCGTGTGCATCCTGATCGCCTACCTGGTCAGGACCGGCCGCAGGGACGCCCTGAAGCCGATCTGGACCGGCATCGGCATCGCGGTCGCCCTCGCCCTGGGCTTCGGCAGCCTCCTCGAGTTCGGCTCCCAGGAGCTGACGTTCGAGGCGCAGGAGGCGCTCGGCGGGACACTGTCGATCCTCGCGGTGACCCTGGTGACCTGGATGGTCTTCTGGATGCGGCGCACCGCCCGGCACCTGAAGTCCGAGCTGCACGGCAAGCTGGACGCGGCGCTGGCGCTGGGCACGGGCGCGCTGGTCGCCACCGCGTTCCTGGCCGTGGGCCGCGAGGGCCTGGAGACCGCGCTGTTCGTGTGGGCGTCCGTGCACGCGGCCTCCGACGGCACCCCGCGCCCGCTGGTCGGCGTGGCGCTGGGTCTGGCCACGGCGGTCCTGCTGGGCTGGCTGTTCTACCGGGGCGCGCTGCGGATCAACCTCTCCAAGTTCTTCACCTGGACCGGGGCCATGCTGGTCGTGGTCGCGGCGGGCGTACTGGCGTACGGCGTCCACGACCTGCAGGAGGCCGGCTGGGTCCCGGGTCTGCACGACCTGGCCTTCGACATCAGCGGCACGATCCCGCCGGACAGCTGGTACGGCACGCTGCTGAAGGGCGTGTTCAACTTCCAGCCGGACCCGACCGTGCTCCAGGTCACGGTGTGGCTGCTGTACCTGATCCCGACCCTCGTCCTCTTCTTCGCCCCGGTAGGGTTCGCCTCCGGGAAGGGGAAGGTGACGGTAGCTGATGAGCAGGGTTCGCGGCCCTCGGAGGCTTCGCAGGCTTGAGCGTTGGGCGCCGGCGGCGGTCGCGGTGACCGTGCTGTCGCCGGCGGCGAGCGGGTGCGTGGTGGTGCACGGGGAGCGCGAGGTGCTGCCGGCCACCACCCCCACGGAGGCGGCGAAGGCGCTCGAGCAGTTCACCGAGGCCTACAACAAGGCCGACAAGGCCTACGACAGCTCCCTGGACGCGGACCACGTCACCGGCGCGCTCGGCGCCATCGACGCGGCGCGACTGAAGGCGGGCCGCGCCAACAACCCCGGCGGCAACCCCGCGCACACGCCGCTGACGCTGACGGACGCGAAGTTCACGATCCCCAAGAAGGCGGGCTGGCCGCGCTGGTTCGTCGCCGACGCCCAGGGCAACAAGGGCGGGGACGTGCGCTGGCTGATGGTGTTCCTGCGGTACGACGTCGGCGAGAAGTGGCGGGTGGCGTACCTGACGCTGGTGGCGCCCGGGAAGGTGCCGGAGTTCAAGAAGGACGCGGACGGGCTGGCGGAGGCCGTGCCCGCGAACGCCGCCGGACTGGCGGTCGCGCCCGGCGACCTGAGCCAGGCCTACGCGACGTACCTGAAGAGCGGCGGGAACACCTTCGCCCCGGGCACGCACACCACCGGCTGGCGCGAACTGCGCGCCAGGGCCGCGAGCCGGCCGGGGCTGGCCCGGCAGTACATCGACCAGCCGGTGACGGACGGCGCGTACGCCCCCCTGGCGCTGCGCACCGCGGACGGCGGCGCGCTGGTGTTCTTCACCACCCGCCACTACGAGAAGCAGACCGCCGCCCAGGGCGCCACCGTCCCCACCCCCAACAAGAACGTCCAGGCCCTGACCACCGGCGAGATCAGGCAGTCCCTGACCATGGAGTTCCTCTCCAACGAGATGGCCCTCGCCCCACCCAAGGGCACGGGCGACCAGCAGGTGTCGATCCTGTCCCGCGTCCAGGGACTCACGTCGGCCCAGGGAGAGTGACGGGGGCGGATCCGCTGCGCGGGTGCGGGCGGAATCGGCGCGGGCGCGCGACGCGGGGCGGGCGCGCGACGCGGGGCGGGCGCGCGACG
>NZ_QFDQ01000068.1 GCF_003270085.1 Streptomyces triticisoli
CGCTCAGGACACCTTGGTCAGTCGCAGACCGGGTCAGGCCACGGCCCCGTGCGGAACACAATCATCCTCACAGTCGCAGACCACGAACGGTCTGGCGTCCCAGTGCAGTTCGCCGTCCTCCGCGATGTCGACGCGGGCCCGCCACCTCGATGTGCCGCCGCGGTGGTCGTACGCGACCAGGCCGGACGGTTCGGTCAGCTCCAGGCGGGCTCCGGGGCCGACCGAGATGTGCAGCAGCAGGTCGTCGCCCGCGAGCAGACCGGCGCGGGTGCCGACCAGGGCGATCCGCACACGGTCGGGGACCGGCAGCAGGGGGCGGGGGGCGAGGAAGGCGCCGGGACGCAGTTCGCGGACGAGGTGGCGGCCCGCGCCCTCGCGTTCGACGGCGACGATCGTGGGATCGGCCGGCTCGGTGCCGGCAGCCGTGCGTCCGGTCACGAGTCGTGGTGGGCGTGGCTGTGGGGTGCCATCGGCCCCGGGTCGGTGGGGATGTGGGTGCCGTCGCGGTGGCGTGCGAGCACCGACCGTACCCAGTCGGCGAGTTCAATGATCGACGCCGGATCGTGCTGGGAGAGCGCGAGGACCGGCAGACCGTCGCGGGCGCTTCGGGCGTCGGCGACCATCGTGTCCACGTCGACCCCGACATGGGGCGCCAGGTCGGTCTTGTTGACGATCAGGAGGTCGGCGCCGGTGATGCCGGGACCGCCCTTGCGGGCGACGTCGCCGCCGCCCGCGACGTCGATGCAGAACAGCTGGGCGTCGGCGAGGGCCGGGCTGAACGTGGCGGTGAGGTTGTCGCCGCCGCTCTCGACGAGCACCAGGTCGAGCGGCCCGAACTCCTCCTCCAGGTCCTCGACGGCGTCGAGGTTGGCGCTGACGTCGTCGCGGATGGCGGTGTGCGGGCAGGCGCCCGTCTCCACCGCGCGGATGCGCTCCGTCGGCAGGACACCGGCCGAGCGCAGGAAGCGGGCGTCCTCGTCGGTGTAGATGTCGTTGGTGACGACAGCCATGGCGAGTTCACCGGCCAGTTCACGGCACAGGGTGGCGAGGACCGAGCTCTTGCCGGTGCCGACGGGGCCCGCGACTCCGAGGCGCAGGGCGCGGGGCCGGCCGAGCGGCTGGGGGTGGTGCCGGCGGGGCTGCTGGTCAGGCAAGGAACAGTCTCCGTTCTCGTCGTGCGTGTTCAAGTGCCCACTGCTCGGTGAGCAGGGGTGTACGGACGGGCAGTTGGGCCGGGGTCCGTACGGCGAGGGCCTCGTTCACCGCGGCCGTGGCGTCCGGCTCGGCGGCGAGGATCCAGGCGACCGTGTCGAGGGGGTCGCCGGGCAGCAGCTTGAGCGCCGCCGAGGTGACCGTCTGCAGTTCGTCGTAGACGACACCGTGCGCCAGGTCCTCCTCGGACACCTTCATGACGGCTCCGAGGGCGCCGAGCGCGACCGGCCGCAGCGGGCGGGGACGGACCGCGGACAGGGCGGTGACCGCGGGGTGGTCCGGGGCCAGCCGTCGTGCGAGGCGGTGCACGCCCCGGCCCAGTGCCGCCGACGCCTCGCGCAGGGGCGCGGTGGGTGTCCGGGCGGCGAGGGCCCGCTGTACGGGACCGTAGTCCACGGGGTTTTCCACGGCGGCCCGCAGGGCGAGGACGGCCGCGGCGGCTTCGGTGACCGCCGCGGTGCGCAGCCGGGCCCGCAGCAGTGCGGGAACGTGCTCGCGGGTGAGGCCTGCCGCGACGGCCGGTTCGAGTCCGGCGCTGTAGGTGTACGCGCCGACCGGGAGCCGTCCGTCGCCGAGCAGGAGGGGTGCGAGGCCGGGCATCAGAACAGGGAGTACCGCTGGGCGAGCGGCAGTTCGGTGGCGGGGGCGGGTTCCACGAGTTCGCCGTCGATCCGGATGGCGAACGTCTCCGGGTCCACGTCGATGTCCGGGAGCGCCGTGTTGTTCGGCAGGTCCGCCTTGGTGAGGTGGCGGGTGGGCCGAACGGCGACCAACTCCCTTCCAAGGCCGAGGCGTTCCGCGAGGCCGTCCTCCAGGGCCAGCGGGGCGACGAAGCTGACCGAGAGGTGCGGGGCGGCACCGGCCGCGGCGGTGGGGCGGAGCAGGACGGGCTGGGTGGTGGGGATCGCGGCATTGGCGTCGCCCAGGGGCGCGTACACCACCATGCCGCCCTTGATCACCGCGGCGGGGCGGATGCCGAAGAAGGCCGGGTCCCACAGCACCAGGTCGGCGAGCTTGCCCGGTTCGACGGAGCCGACGACGTGGTCGATGCCGTGGGCGACGGCCGGGCAGATCGTGTACTTGGCGACGTAGCGGCGGGCGCGCTCGTTGTCGGCGGGCAGTTCGCCCGCACGGTCGCCGAAGCGCTGCTTCATGGTGTGGGCGACCTGCCAGGTACGGCAGACGACCTCACCGACGCGCCCCATGGCCTGGGCGTCGGAGGAGGTGATGGACAGGGCGCCGATGTCGTGCAGGACGTCCTCGGCCGCGATGGTGGTGGCGCGGATGCGGGACTCCGCGAAGGCGAGGTCCTCGGGGACGCGCGGATTGAGGTGATGGCACACCATCAGCATGTCGAGGTGCTCGGCGACGGTGTTCACGGTGTGCGGAAGCGTCGGGTTGGTGGACGCCGGAAGGATGTTGGGGTGGGAGGCGACGGTGATGATGTCGGGTGCGTGGCCGCCGCCGGCGCCTTCCGCGTGGAAGACGTGGATGCCGCGTCCGGCGATGGCGTCGAGGGTTCCCTCGACGTAGCCAGCCTCGTTGAGGCTGTCGGCGTGCAGGGCGACCTGGACACCGTAGGCGTCGGCCGCCTTCAGCGCGGCGTCGATGGCGGCGGGGGTGGCGCCCCAGTCCTCGTGGACCTTGTACCCTCCGGCGCCGCCGAGGGCCGCTTCGCGCAGGGCCTCCTCGCCGACGGTCGAGCCCTTGCCGAACAGCATGACGTTCAGCGGGACGCGGTCCAGGGAGCGGTGCATCATCGCGAGGTTCCAGGCACCGGGGGTGACCGTGGTGGCCTTGGAACCCTCGGTGGCGCCGGTGCCGCCGCCGATGACGGTGGTGGTGCCGGTGGCGAGGGCCTCGTGCAGGGCCTCGGGCATCAGGAAGTGGACGTGGGTGTCGACGGCTCCGGCGGTGAGGATGCGGCCCTCTCCGGAGACCACGTCGGTGCCGGGGCCGATCACCAGGCCGGGGTGGACGCCGTCGCTGATGTCGGGGTTGCCGGACCGGCCGAGGGCCACGATCCGGCCCGCCCGGACACCGACGTCCGCCTTGACAATGCCCCAGTGGTCGAGGACGACGACGTTGGTGATGACGAGGTCGAGGGCGCCGTCGGCGCGCGAGGTGGTGGCCTGGCCCATGGATTCGCGGATGGACTTGCCGCCGCCGAAGACGGCCTCGTCGCCGCCGAAGCAGCGGTCCTCCTCGACCTCGATCCACAGGTCGGTGTCGGCGAGGCGGACGCGGTCGCCGGTGGTGGGCCCGTAGAGCGACGCATAGGCGGCCCGGGTCAGTTCTGCCATGTCACGTGTCCTCCGTTCCCGCGGCCCGGTCGCCGGGCACGACGATGCCGGGCACCTCCCGACGGCCGCCCAGTTCGACGAGGGTGACCTCGGCACCGACCCCGGGCTCGAAACGCAGGGACGTGCCGGAGGGAATGTCGAGCCGGAATCCCCGGGTCAAAGAGCGGTCGAAGGAAAGCGCGGGATTCGCGTCGGGGAAATGCAGATGTGATCCTGTCTGAATAGGGCGGTCGCCCTCGTTCACCACTGTCACCTGAAGTCGAGTACGGTTTCCGTTTATTTCCAGTACGCCGGACCCGGTCCGGATCTCGCCGGGGATCACGGGATCGGCGAGGTGATCGTGACGAGCTTGCGCCCGTCGGGGAAGGTCGCCTCGACCTGGACGTCATGGAGCATCTCGGGAACTCCTTCGAGCACGTCAGAACGGGTGAGGACATGTCGCCCCTCGGCCATCAGGTCGCTGACGCGGGCGCCCTCGCGGGCACGCTCCATCGCCCAGCAGGCGAGCAGCGCGACGGCTTCCGGGTAGTTGAGCCGCACCCCGCGCTCCCGTCGGTCACGGGCGACCATTCCGGCAACACTCAGCAGCAATTTCTCCGTGTCGGACGGAGTGAGAAACATGGGAAACCTCCGTGGCCGGCAGTCACCGGAATTCCCGGAATCGCTTCGGCCACGCTCCTCTTATAAACCTCTTGGCCTCATCGTGGCAACTCGAACCGCACCGCGATAAGTTCCTTTCTGCCCTTATCGCCTGCCATATACGGGCAATACGGACAGTTTTTGCCCATTGAGGGGATGGGGGCGGAGGCATGAACCGGGTGTTCCGCGAAGGGGTCCGAGCGGCGGCGGTGCCGTCTCGTCAGGGTCGGGGAAGGGTCTTGACAGGTGACTGTCATGCGGCATGCAATATGTTGCATGCCAGTTCCACAGAGCCGCGGACTCGTCTCCAGGTCACTCCTCCGGGACAACGCCTACCGGGCGATCCGGGACGCCATCGTCGACGGCACGCTCGCACCGGGGGAGCGCCTCAACGACAGTGACCTGGTGGAGTGGCTGGGGGTCAGCCGCACACCGGTCCGGGAGGCCCTGGCGCGTCTGGAGCAGGCCGGCCTGGTGCAGACGAAGCCCGGCCGCTACACGATGGTCAGTCCGCTGGACGTCCGCGCTGTGCGGGCGGCCCAGTCGGTGACCGCGGCCATGCACGAACTCGCCGTCCGCGAGGCGATGCCCCACCTGTCCGCCGCCGAACTGGATGCCATGCGCGAGGCCAACACACGCTTCACCGAGGCTCTGTGCCGCAATGACGTCGACGCGGCGATCACGGCCGACGACGCTTTCCACGGCGTCGCCGTCACCGCCTGCGCCAATCCGGCCGTCCGCACCGTCCTGGAGCAGTTCACACCGGTGCTGCGGCGACTGGAGAGGCTGCGTTTCTCCTCGCTGAGCGGCCGGGGATCGGTCGCCCAGCACGACCGGATCATCGCGCTGTGCGAAGCCGGGGACGTCGAGGGGGCCGTAGCCGCCACCCGCGCCAACTGGCGGACACTGCTGCCCCTGCTCGACACCGTGCTCCCCGACGGCGACGAGCCGGACGGCGGATCCGGCGGTGTTCCCTCCCCGCACTGATCCAGCACTCCGCACGACCCACAGCCCACGCCGGGCGCATCCTGCAAGGAGTCACAGATGTCCCTCGAGGCCTTCGAGCGCTACCCCCTGCTGTTCGGCCCCAGCCCGGTCCACCCGCTGGACCGGCTCAGTGATCACCTCGGCGGTGCCCGCGTCTGGGCCAAGCGGGAGGACTGCAACAGCGGGCTGGCCTTCGGCGGCAACAAGACCCGCAAGCTGGAGTACCTGATCCCCGACGCGCTCCGGCAGGGTGCGGACACCCTGGTCAGCATCGGCGGGGTCCAGTCCAACCACACCCGGCAGGTGGCCGCGGTCGCCGCGAAGGCGGGTCTGAAGGCCGTCCTGGTCCAGGAGAGCTGGGTGGACTGGCCGGACGCGGTCAACGACAAGGTCGGCAACATCCTGTTGTCCCGCATCATGGGCGCCGACGTGCGCCTGGTCCAGGCGGAGTTCGGCATCGGTTTCAAGGACAGCTGGCAGCAGGCCATGGAGGACGTCCGGGCCGCCGGCGGCACTCCGTACGCGATCCCCGCCGGAGCCTCCGACCACCCCCTGGGTGGCCTCGGCTTCGCCAACTGGGCCTACGAGGTCCAGCAGCAGGAACGCGAGCTCGGGGTCTTCTTCGACACGATTGTGGTGTGCAGCGTCACCGGGAGCACTCACGCGGGCATGATCGCCGGCTTCGCGGGCCAGGACCGGCCCCGCCGCGTGCTGGGCATCGACGCCTCCGCCAAGATCGTCGAGACCCGTGCCCAGGTGGAGAAGATCGCCCGCAACACCGCCGAACTCATCGGCCTCCGCCGGGACTTGCGCGACGACGAGATCACTGTCCTGGAGGGCTGGGCCGGCGACCACTACGGCATCCCCGTCGAGTCCACCCTGGATGCCATCCGGCTCACCGGCCGTCTCGAAGGCATGATCATCGACCCCGTCTACGAGGGCAAGTCCATGGCCGGACTCATCGACCTGGTCCAGCTCGGAGACATCTCCGAGGACTCCAACGTCCTGTACGCCCACCTGGGCGGCCAGCCCGCCCTCAACGCCTACAGCGGCGTCTTCCACTGATCCGGGCACGCACCCGGCCGGCCCTCATGGATCCCCGGCCGGGTCCAGGCTCATCAGCGCCCTGCGGACGCACTTCATCGCCGATGTCGCCCGTGGGTTCGGTGTCCGTCTGCCGGTCGTCCGACGGATCCCCACATCCAGCCTCGACGCATCGAGGCCGCCGGGTGCGACCACCGGCGCCTTGACGCCGTGATCGGAGAAATCCCGCCCCACGAAAGGGAGTTCAGCCCCTAGGCTCGGCTTCAGTCCCGACCGGCGGCCGGGGTCCACGCACAGAGCCGCCACCGGTCGGCTCCCCTTCGGCTGAAGACGGGCGGTACCCATGACCCACCGGACGACTCCGGAACCAGCGGCGCACCGGAAGATCGACACGTCGGTGCCGCACTCGGCCCGGATCTGGAACTACTGGCTGGGCGGGAAGGACAACTACCCCGTCGACGAGGAGGCCGGCGACGCGTACACCGCCGTCTTCCCCGGCATCGTCACCATCGCCCGCAGCAGCCGGGCCTTTCTGCGCCGCGGCATCACATATCTGGTCGCCGAGGCGGGCATCCGCCAGTTCCTGGACATCGGAACCGGTCTGCCGACGGCTGACAACACCCATGAGGTGGCCCAGCGCATCGCCCCTGAGTGCCGGATCGTCTACGTCGACAACGACCCGATGGTCCTGACACACGCCCGCGCCCTGCTCCACTCCACACCGGAGGGGGCAACCGACTACGTCGACGCCGACGTACTGGACCCGGACCGCATCCTGGCGGCCGCCGCCAGGACGCTGGACCTCACCCGCCCCACCGCCCTCATCCTCAGCAACATCCTGGGCCACATCTCCGACTTCGACCAGGCACGTTCCATCGTCACCCGCCTGATGGACACGTTGCCGTCCGGCAGCTACCTCTCCATCAACGATGGTTCACGGGGCGTCGACCCGGTCTTCGAACAGGCCCAGGACGCCTACAACGAAAGCGGCGCCGTTTCCTACAACCTGCGCACCGTCGAGCAGATCACGACGTTCTTCGACGGCTTGGACCTCATGGACCCCGGAGTCGTCTCCGTCCCGCACTGGCGCCCGGATCCCGGCTCCCCTGCCGCGGAACCCGTCGCCGAGCACGGCGGCCTCGCCCGCAAGCCCTGACCACACCCGACGGGCCTACACCCGACGGGCCCACGTCCGGCCGAGCCGCACCCCGACCGGTTGCTCCGAGTGAGCGGGAGCCCGGGGTGTTTCGCACGCGGACTCAGAAGTACGACTGCCGCACAGGGGACGCCGCGGGCGCGGGCTCCGACGGGCTCTCGGCGAGGTGGGGTCCACCGGCCATGACGACGCAGGTCCTCCGGACTCCCGGTGCCCGGGCTGCCGAGCGCGCCCGGGCACCGGGAGTCCGTGAGGCGTACGAGGACAAGGGCTGGGGTGCCGGCACGGCGGCCTTCATCGTGATGACGTCGTGGCCGCGTGAGGTCCTCGACGACACCCGACCAGCCGGACCGTACTGACCGGCGCACCTCCACCCTCTCCCACCGGGAAGGACTTTCCGGCGGGAGAGGGGGTGCTCAACGTGCTTCCGCGACCACCGGCTTGGGGATGAGGAACGACGTCGCGATGGCGACGGTCATGATGACGGCACCGGTGATCATGGCGGTGGTGTAGCCGCCGGTCGATGCCGGATCCGCGGGCGCCACCGCGGTCTTGACCGCGTACAGTGCCGCGAAGCTCAGACCGGCGCCGAGGTTGAACGCACCCGCGTTCAGGCCGGGCAGGAACCCGGGGTTCTCGCGCGGGGACAGCACGATGCCGAGCCCGTTGAGCACGATGTTCCCGATCCCCGCATAGGTGATCCCGACCAGGATGGACGCCGTCAGCAGCAGGGCGCGCGAGTGGCTGCCGAGGGTGAGGACCAGCAGGACGACGGTCCCCACGGCCCCGACCAGGCCGAACCGCAGGACCCGCCCGTACCCGAGGCCGGCGGCCAGCCGGCCCGCGAGCGGGCCCATGGCCAGCCCGGCTAGGGCGTACGGCGTGAGGGTCCACCACGCGGACTGCTGGGCGGACATGCCCAGTCCGGTCTGGGCGTCCTCGGCGAACGCCGGGATCAGCCCGTTCATGATGGCGAACACGCCCGTCATGGTGAGCACCGTGGTCAGCAGGAGCGCCCAGGTCGAGCGCTGCCTCAGATGGTGCGTGGCGACCAGCGGGTGCCCGCTGCGGCCCTCGGTGCGCCAGAACAGGACGAAGGCGGCGGCGGCGACCACGAGGAGGAGGGCGACGAGCGGCCAGTTGGCCGCGGCGAGCTTTCCGGCCTCGTTCAGCGCGATGAGCAGCGAGCCGACCGAGACGACGAGGAGAACGACGCCGGGCCAGTCCATGCGGGCGGCGACGGGCGCCTTGGACTCGGAGGTCATCAGAGCGACCATGACCGTGGCGACGGCCGCGACGACGGCCATCGTCCAGAAGACCGACTGGAACCCGTGGTGGTCGGAGAGGTAGCCGCCCGCGAGGGCGTCGACGCCGGCGACTCCGCCGTTGAAGGCGGTGATCACACCGAGCAGGGTGCCGTAGAGCTTGGGCTCGGGCACCTCCACCCGCAGCATGATCAGGCACAGCGGGACGACCGGGCCGCACACGCCCTGGAGGACACGTCCGGCGAACAGGACCGGCACGTTGTGCGCGAACGCGGCGATGACGCATCCGACGGCCATCAGGGCCAGCATCCCGGTGAGGACCTTGCGGCGGCCGATGACATCGCCCAGCCGGGGCAGGAAGAGCGAGAACAGGGCCGCCGAGGTGAAGAACGCGGTCTGGGTGAGCCCGATCTCGGCGGAGGTGGCGTTGAGGGCGCCCTCCATGCTCTTCAGTGCCGGGCTGAGCATGCTGGCGTTGAGCTGGAAGGCCACGCAGGCGGCGAGCAGCGCGGTCAGCAGCACACCGATCCGGACCGGGGAGCCCTGCGCCGGGCAGGGCGGTTTGTCGGTCGTGGGAAAGCTGGGAGCGGTCATGCCTCGACGTCACCGATCCGCTCGAGCGCGTCCACCACGAGATTCCAGAACCGCTCGTGGTCCAGCTTCACCGCGACCTGGGTGTGGCAGTCGTCCGGGGCGGGCGCCCGGAAGTCCGCCACGGTCATGCCTAGGGTGAGGGTGCCGGTGAGCTCGATGTCCACGGGCGCCTTGCGCACCGTCATGACGTCCGGGTCGATGACGTACGCGACCGCGCACGGGTCGTGCACGGGCGGGAACCGGAAGCCCTGCGCCTGCTCGTACATCGCGCCGAAGAAGTCCAGCAGCTCCAGGACGAACTTGGCGGGCCCGGTGCCGACCGCGGCGATCTTCTCGACGACATCGGGTGTCGCGAGCGCCTGGTGCGTCAGGTCGAGACCGACCATGGTGACCGGCCAGCTCTCGTTGAAGACGATGTGGGCGGCCTCGGGATCGATCTTGATGTTGAACTCGGCGACCGCGCTCCAGTTGCCCTCGTGGTAGCCGCCGCCCATCAGGACGACCTCGCGGACTCGGGAGGCGATCCGCGGTTCCTTGCGGACCGCCATGGCGATGTTGGTCAGACCGGCGGTCGGCACGATCGTGATCTCACCCGGCTCGTGCGACATCACCGTGTCGATGATCAGGTCGACCGCGTGCCGGCGGTCCAGCTCCAGGGTCGGCTCGGGCAGCACGGGTCCGTCGAGCCCCGACTCGCCGTGGATGTCCGGCGCGATCTCGATGGGGCGCACCAGCGGCCTGGGGCAGCCCGCGGCGAAGGGCACTCCGGTGATCCCCGCGATGCGTGCCACGGACAGGGCGTTGCGGGTCACCTTCTCCAGGGTCTGGTTCCCGACCACGGTCGTGACGGCGACCAGCTCGATGTCGGGATTGCCGTGTGCCAGAAGCATGGCGATGGCGTCGTCATGGCCGGGGTCGCAGTCGAGGATGATCTTTCTGGCCAACGGAGAGCCCCTTCGCTTGCTGAACTGTGGTGAAACCGATCTCCGGGGGACGCGCGGGCGGTCGAAGCCGGAGGGGCGCCGAGTGGGTTCGGCGCTGGGGGAAACGTTTGGGCAAACGTTCTCCCGAACGGTCACCTATTTTTCGCTCAGATGTCAATGGCAACTACACCTTGTTTTTCGTCACACAGGTCCACGTCCCTCATCGCGCACATCGGAGGCGGGGAGCCGAGTGATAACGTTCTCCGACACCGGTGCTGGAGGCGTGTGTTTGCCGGGAAGTCGACCGACAGAAGGGGCCGGAGCGCGGTGACCGAGGTGACCTTGCGGGACGTGGCCCGCGTGTCGGGCTGCTCCGTCGCCACGGTGTCCCGGGTGCTGGCCGGCACCCGTCCGGTGGGCGCCGAGACCGCGCGCCGCGTAAGGGCCGCGGCCGAAAGCCTCGGCTACCGGCCCAACCAGGTCGCCCGTGCCCTGCGTAGCCGCTCCACCGGCACCATCGGCCTGGTGCTGCCGCAGATCATGAACCCCTTCTTCCCCTCCCTCGTGCGGGAGGTCGAGCACGCCCTGCACGCCGGGGGCCGCGGCCTGCTGCTCGCCGACTGCGACGACGACCCGGCGACCGAGGCGGACCGGATCACCGCCCTGCTGGACCGGCAGGTGGACGCGCTGCTGGTCATCCCCGTCGACGAAAAACGCAGCCGCGACGCCGTCGCGCTCGCGGCGGCCCGGGTGCCGCTGGTGCTGCTGGACCGGGCCTGCGGCCCCGGGATCGCCGACTCGGTGGCCGTCGACAACGCCGCCGGCATGGCCCTCGTCCTGGACCACCTGGCCGGCACCGGACGCCGCCGTTTCTGCTTCCTGGGCGCCGCCGGAACCGCCTCGACAGCCGTCGAGCGGCGCATCGCCTACGAGACCGGGGTCGCCGCTCTGGACCCATCGGCCCCCGGCCGCGTCGAACTCGGCGACTTCTCCGTGGAATGGGGGCGGGCCGCGGTGGACCGGATCCGGCCGGCCCGCCCGGACGCCGTCATCTGCGCCAACGACCTCATCGCGGTCGGTGCGGTGCAACGCCTCCGGCAACTCGGCGTGGACGTGCCCGGCGAGGTCGCCGTCACCGGGTTCGACGACATCCCCATGGCGAGCCTCGCCGAACCGGCCCTGACCACGGTCCGCCAGCCGGCCGCCGAAGTGGCGGCCGAGGCGCTCCGGCTCCTCGACCAGCGGCTCGCCGGCAGGGGCGCGGAGGCACACCGGTCCGTCCGCCTCGCGCCCGAACTCGTCGTACGCGCCTCCAGCTCTGCCCGCGCCGCCGCGCCCAGAGCCGTCATCCCCAGCAGCAGAACCTCAGAGGAACACCAGTGATCGCAGTCGTCGGAAGCCTCAACCTGGATCTCGTCACACCCGTTCCCCGGCACCCGGTGCCGGGCGAGACCGTGCTCGGTGGGGACATCGCCGAGCACCCCGGCGGCAAGGGGGCCAACCAGGCGGTCGCGGCGGCCCGGCTCGGCGGACAGGTCGCCATGATCGGCCGGGTCGGCGAGGACGACGCGGCCGACGTGATGGCCGCGGCGGTACGCGCCGAGGGCGTGGACACCACGCACCTGGTCCGCACTCAAGGCGTGCCCACCGGGCGCGCGCTGATCGCCGTCAACCCGTCGGGCGAGAACTCCATCATCGTCAGCCCCGGCGCCAACTCCCGCCTGACCGCGGCCGACTGCCGAGGCGCCGCCGACGTGCTGGGCCGCGCCAAGGTCACCGTCCTGCAGCAGGAGGTCCCCGACGAGGCCAACCACGCCGCCGCCGAACTGGCCGGAGGCATCGTCGTGCACAACCCCGCCCCCGCCGTCACCGGCGCCCTCCCGCCCCGCCATGTCGACGTGCTGGTCCCCAACCGCACCGAGTTGGCGGCCCTCGCCGGCACCCCGGAGCCGAGGACGGTCGACGAGGTCGTCGCCGCCGCGGGGAAACTGAGAGGCGCGGGCGCCGTGGTCGTCACCCTCGGCGGGGACGGCGTGCTGCTCCTGGAGGGCACCTCGTACCTGCACATCCCGGCCTTCACGGTCGAGCCGGTGGACACCACGGCGGCCGGTGACTGTTTCTGCGGCGCGCTCGCCGTCGAACTGGCCGAGGGCCGCGCCCTGGAACAGGCCGCCCGCTGGGCCTGCGCCGCGGCGGCACTCAGCACCACCCGCGCCGGTGCCCAGCCGTCACTGCCCCGCCGCGACGAGGTGGAGGCCTTCCTCCAGCGCTGAGACCCCACCCGGCCAGCCCGGCCGCGATGCGCTTCGCGAGGAGCTGGTCCCCCGCAGCGGACGACAAAAGGCAAAGGCAAGGAAGTCACCCACTCCTTGCCACTCTCAACGTATAGCGCACCGGGGGGCTTGCGGCAAGACCCCGGTCATGCCGCAGAATCGCCGGCCGAAGCCAGAACCTGTGGAGACAAACGGGGGTTGTGATGATCGACGTGATCGTGGCCGGCGGCGGACCGACGGGCTTGATGCTGGCCTGCGAGTTGCGGCTGCACGGCGTGCACGTGGTCGTGCTGGAGAAGCTGACCGAGCCGACCGGGCAGTCCCGAGGGCAGGGCCTGCACACGCGCAGCGTCGAGATGATGGACCAGCGCGGCATGCTGGACCGGTTCCTCGCGGTCAGTGAGAAGTTCCAGGTCGGCGGTCTCTTCGGCGGCATCGTCAAGCCGTGGCCGGACCGGTTGGACACGGCTCACCCGTACGGCCTCGCCACCCCGCAGCCGGTCACCGAGCGGCTGCTCAACGAGCGTGCCCTCGAACTCGGTACCGAGATCCGGCGCGGCTGCGAAGTGGTCGGGCTGAGCCAGGACGAGGACGGGGTGACCGTCGAGCTGGCCAGTGATGAGGGCGCAGCCGGCGGGGGAGGCACGTACCTGCGCTCGCGCTACCTCGTGGGGTGCGACGGCGCCCGCAGTACGGTGCGCAAGCGGCTCGGCGTCGGTTTCCCCGGCGAGCCCGCCAAGGTCGAGACGCTGCTGGGCGACATGGAGGTGACCGAGGATCCGGCGGCCATCGCCGCCGCCGTCGCGGAAGTCCGCAAGACCCAACTGCGGTTCGGCGCCGCCCCCGTCGGGGACGGCGCGTACCGCATCGTCGTGCCCGCCGAAGGGGTGGCCGAGGACCGCACGGCCTCGCCGACCCTCGAGGAGTTCAAGAAGCAGCTGCGGGCCTTCGCGGGCACCGACTTCGGTGTGCACTCGCCGCGCTGGCTGTCCCGGTTCGGCGACGCCACCCGGCAGGCCGAGCGCTACCGGGTCGGCCGGGTGCTGCTGGCCGGCGACGCGGCGCACATCCATCCGCCGACCGGCGGGCAGGGGCTCAACCTCGGTGTGCAGGACGCGTTCAACCTCGGCTGGAAGCTGGCCGCAGCGGTGGGCGGCTGGGCACCGGAGGGGCTGCTGGACAGCTACCACGCCGAACGGCACCCGGTGGGTGCCCGGGTGCTGGACAACACCCGCGCGCAGATGACGCTGCTGGGGACCGATCCGGGTGCGACCGCGCTGCGGGAGCTGTTCTCGAAGCTGATGGACTTCGAGGAGGTGAACCGGTACGTGACCGGGATGATCACTGCGGTCGAGGTCCGCTACGACTTCGGCGAGGGGCACGAACTGCTCGGCCGGCGGCTGCGGGACGTGAGGCTGAAGCAGGGGCGCCTCTACGAGCTGATGCACGGCGGCCGCGGGCTGCTGCTCGACCGGACCGGCCGGCTCTCGGTGACGGGCTGGGCGGACCGGGTCGACCACGTCGTCGACGCCGGCGAGGAACTGGACGTACCCGCCGTGCTGCTGCGGCCGGACGGCCACGTGGCGTGGGTCGGTGAAGACCAGCAGGAACTGCTCAGCCGGCTGCCGGAGTGGTTCGGCGCCGCCACCGGCTGAGGGCCGCGGGGGCGCGAAAAGGCGGGGCCCCTCTCCGCCTGGTGGGCCGAACACGGGCGCCGGCCGCGCACGCGCCTG
Source organism: Streptomyces triticisoli (assembly GCF_003270085.1). Taxonomy (GTDB): domain Bacteria; phylum Actinomycetota; class Actinomycetes; order Streptomycetales; family Streptomycetaceae; genus Streptomyces; species Streptomyces triticisoli. The sequence continues at coordinate 14,130 of NZ_QFDQ01000068.1, forward strand.
TGAGAAGGACCACCTGAGCTGGGGTTCTCTTTGACATTAGAGACCCTTATGGCAGATAAAGATGATGCTTTGGCCACCTATTCACGCGGCGTGACATCTGCGGCGTGATACCGACGAACGCTGCGTGAATGAGTCCTGACATGCCCCAGTCCGCCCCCGGCCTGCCCGCCGCTGCTCCCGCGGGGGAGTGGCAGGCCTGGCGCGCGGAGCGTCATCGGGCCCTCACCTCGCCGACCGGGAACCTCGCCCTCGTCGAGACCCGCTGGCTGCCGGCCGGTGAACGCCCCGACCCCGAGGCCGCCCGCACCGGCCGGCCGCACACGGTGACCGTGACCACGCTCCAGCGCACCGACCTCGCCACCGGCGAGAGGGAGCACGGCCTGCGGTTCTGGGACGCCGACTCGCCCGCCGTCCGCCACTTCGACCGGGTCGACGTCTTCCCCTACGACCCGGCCTGGGTGCTCGCGGCCACCTACACGCCCGTGCCCGGAGCCCGGCGCGTCCCCTTCGAGCACATCCGGGACAACGGCGGCACCCGTGACCTCGTCGTCCCCGGCGACATCACCCTCACCGTCGACGGCCGCGCCTACACCCTCAGCGCCTTCGACGACGACGGCTCCCTGCTGCTCGTCTTCGGCGACCCCACCAACGGCGACACCACCTACGGAGCCGGCCGCTTCCTCTTCGTCCGGCGCACCGAGGACGACCACCGCGTCCTGCTCGACTTCAACCGCGCCTTCGTGCCGCCCTGCGGATTCTCCGACCAGTACAACTGTCCGATGCCGCCGCGGCAGAACCGCTTCCACCTGCGCGTCGAGGCCGGCGAGAAGCTCCCCGTCCTCCGCGGCGGCTTCCCCGCGCAGCACTGATCACCCCACCGCTTCCCGCACCGCAGCACGAAAGAGCTCCTCACCCATGCGCCTCAACAAGACGTTCCTGTACGGCACCGCCACCGCGGCCACCCTCGCCCTGACCCTCACCGCCTGCGGCGGCTCCGGCTCGGGCGGCAGCGCCTCGGGCGGCACCTGGGACAAGAACGCCACCGTCAACATCGGCTCCCTCTACGAGCCGCAGAACCTCGACAACACCGCCGGCGGTGGCCAGGGCGTGACCGAGGCCCTCAACGGCAACGTCTACGAAGGGCTGTTCAAGCTCACCGACGACGGCAAGGTCGAGAAGCTGCTCGCCGAGGACTACAAGGTCGGCGACGACGGGCTCACCTACACCTTCACCCTGCGCGACGGCGTGAAGTTCCACAGCGGCAAGCAGCTGACCAGCCAGGACGTCAAGTACAGCCTGGAGAGGGTCATCGCGGACGACTCCCAGTCCGCCCGCAAGAGCAACCTCGAGGTCATCAAGGACATCGCCACCCCCGACGCGCGGACGGTCGAGGTCACGCTGTCGAAGAAGTCGATCTCCTTCGTCTACAACCTCACCTACGTCTGGATCGTCAACTCCCAGGCGAAGGACCTGAAGACGGCCGAGGACGGCACCGGCCCCTACACGCTGGACAAGTGGACCCGCGGCTCCGCCCTCAGCCTCGACCGGTTCCCCGGCTACTGGGGAGACGCCGCGAGCAACAAGCGCGTCGTCTTCCACTACTACAAGGACGCCACCGCGCTGAACAACGCGCTGCTGACCAACGCCGTCGACGTGGTCACCAGCGAGCAGTCGCCCGACGCCCTCGACCAGTTCAAGAACAACCCCGCCTACAAGGTCACCGACGGCAACTCCACCACCAAGCTGCTGCTCGCCTTCAACAACAGGGCCAAGCCCTTCACCGACGTCAAGGTGCGACAGGCCGTCTCCGCCGCCATCGACGACAAGAAGCTGCTGCAGTCCGTCTGGGGCGAGTACGGCAAGCTCATCGGCTCGATGGTGCCGCCCTCCGACCCCTGGTACGAGGACCTCACCAAGGTCAACGCCCACGACCCGGACCGCGCCAGGAAGCTGCTCGCCGAGGCCGGCTACGACAAGGGCTTCAGCTTCACCCTCGACACCCCGAACTACGACCCGCACCCCACCGCCGCGACCTTCATCAAGTCCGAGCTCGCCAAGGTCGGCGTCGACGTGAAGATCAACACGATCACGTCGGACGAGTGGTACACGAAGGTCTACAAGAACCGCGACTTCACGGCCACGCTCCAGGAGCACGTCAACGACCGCGACCTGGTCTGGTACGGCAACCCCGACTTCTACTGGGGCTACGACGACAAGCAGGTCACGCGGTGGGTCCAGCAGGCCGAGGAGGCCTCCACCACCGACGAGCAGACCGAACTGCTGAAGAAGGTGAACCGCAAGACCGCCGAGGACGCGGCCAGCGACTGGCTCTACCTCTACCCCCAGATCGTCGTCGCGAGCAGCAAGCTGTCCGGCTACCCGGTCAACGGCCTCAACTCGCAGTTCTACGCCTACGACATCGAGAAGAAGGGCTGATGGCCCGCTATCTCCTGCGCCGCCTCGCCTTCCTCCTGGTGTCGCTGGGCCTGGCGAGCGTGGTGCTGTTCGCCCTGCTGCGCATGCTGCCGGGCGACCCGGCCAACGCGCTCACCGCGGTGGGCGCGAGCCCCGAACAGATCGCCGCGGCACGGCAGGCCATCGGATCCGACAGGCCGCTGCCCGAGCAGTTCACCCACTGGCTCGGGCAGCTGGCGAACGGCGACCTGGGCACCTCCTTCGTCAGCTCGTTGCCCGTCGGACCCGAGGTCACCTCCCGGCTGAACGTCACCGTGCCGCTGACGCTCGCCGCGTTCGTCCTCGCCGTCCTCATTGCCGTACCCGCCGGGTTCGTCGCCGCACACAAACGGCACACCTGGTACGGCGCGCTGCTCAATGGCGTGTCCCAACTGGGCATCGCCGTCCCGGTGTTCTGGCTCGGGATGATCCTCATCGCCGTCTTCGCGCTGAACGCCGGCTGGCTCCCGGCCGGCGGCTTCCCCCCGGACGGCTGGTCGGAGCCGGCCGAGGCGATCCGCGCACTCGTCCTGCCGGTCGCCACCATCGCCCTGGTGATGAGCGCGTCCCTGATCCGCTACGTCCGCTCCGCCACCCTTGACGTCCTCGGCAGCGACTACCTGCGCACCGCCCGCGCCCTGGGGGCCTCGTTCGGACGGGCCATGTGGCGGCACGGCCTGCGCAACGCCTCCGTACCGGTCATCTCCATCCTCGGCATCGAGCTGGCCTCGACGCTGCTCGGCGCGGTCGTCGTGGAGTCGGTGTACGCGCTGCCGGGCCTCGGCTCCCTGCTCGCCACCGGCATCGCTCAGCACGACTACCCGGTCGTCCAGGGCGTGCTGTTCGTCTCCACCCTGGCCGTGCTGCTCATCGGCTTCGTCGCCGACCTGGCCCAGCGGATCATCGACCCGCGGCTGCGCGGACGACTCTCGGGAGGCGCCCGATGACCCGGACAGACGTGCTCAGGCCCGTACGGGACGAGAAGGCACCGCCGCGCGGGCGCCAGCCGCGGGGCTCCGCCACCCTCGTCACCGGCTGCGTCCTGGCCGGTCTCATCGCGCTGCTCGCCCTGGTCTCCCTGTTCTGGCTGCCCTATCCCGCCGACGACACCTCCGGCGGACGGCTGGCCGGCCCCGGGGGCGGACACCTGCTGGGCACCGACAAGCTCGGACGCGACCTGTTCACCCAGGTGATGACCGGCTCGCGGATCGCCGTCCAGGCGGGCCTGGGGTCGGTGCTCATCGCCGCCGCGATCGGCGTCACCCTCGGTGTGCTCACCGCGTTCGCGCAGGGATGGCTCGACGACACGCTCGCGGCGTTCCTCGACATCCTGATCGCCTTCCCGACGCTGCTGCTCGCGATGCTCATCGTCGCCGCCCGCTCGGCGACCCTCGGCTCGGCCGTCCTCGCGATCGGCCTGGCGCAGAGCGCGGTCGTCGCCCGGCTGGTGCGCGTCCTCGTCAAGCGGGTGCTGGCGCAGGACTACATCACCGCCGCCCGCACCTCCGGCACCTCCTGGCCCCGGACCGTGGCCGGCCACGTGCTGCCCAACATCTGGCCCACCCTTGTGGTCAACCTCGCCCTCCAGTTCGGGCTCGCCGTACTGGCCGAGGCCGGACTGTCCTACCTCGGGCTCGGCGCACCCCCGCCGAACGCCTCGTGGGGCCGGATGCTCCAGGAGGCCCAGGCCACCTTCACCACCGCCCCGGCGGGCGCGCTCGCCCCCGGCATCCTGCTCGTCCTGCTCGTCATCGGCGTCAACCTCATCGCCGACGGCCTGCGCGACACCCTCGACCCGGCCACCCGCGGCAGGCGCGCATGACCCTCCTCGACGTCCGCGGGCTGACCGTCCGCACCGGTGACGGCCGCACCCTGGTCGACGACGTGTCCTTCACCGTGGCCGGCGGCGAACGCCTCGGCCTCATCGGCGAGTCCGGCTCCGGAAAGTCCCTGACCACGCTCGCCGTGCTCGGCCTGCTGCCCGACGGCATGACCGCCACCGGCAGCGTCGAACTCGCGGGCACCCAGGTCATCGGCGCCCCCGAGAAGCGGCTCACCACCGTCCGCGGCCGGGACGCCGCCGCCGTCTTCCAGGAGCCGCTCACCGCGCTCGACCCGCTGATGCGCGTGGGCCGCCAGATCGCCGGACCCCTCGGCCGGCGCACCGGCCTGAAGGGCAAGGACCTGCGGCGCGCCGTGGCCCACGCCCTCGCACAGGTACGGCTGCCCGACCCCGAGCGCATCGCCCGCGCGTTCCCGCACGAGATCTCCGGCGGACAGCGCCAGCGCGTGGCCCTCGCCATGGCCCTGGCCTGCGAACCCAGGCTGCTCGTCGCGGACGAGCCGACCACCGCCCTGGACGTGTCCGTGCAGGCCGAGATGCTCGAACTCATCGACACGCTGGTCCGTGAGCGCGAGATGGCCGTGCTGTTCGTCAGCCACGACCTCGCCGTGGTGGCCAAGGTGACCGACCGCGCCCTGGTACTGAAGGACGGGCGGGTCGTGGAGGAAGGCGCGGTCCACACCATCGTCGGCGCACCCCGCGAGGAGTACACCAAGGCCCTCGTGGCCAGTGCCCGGCGACTTGAGTCCGCCCTGGACCTGAGGAGCGCGCGATGACCCCCGTACTGGAACTGTCCGACGTCGCGCTGCGCTACCGGGGCAGCACGCACAACGTGGTCGAGGGCGTCTCCCTCGCGGTCGAGGCCGGACACAGTCTCGCCCTGGTCGGCGAGTCGGGAGCGGGCAAGACCACGCTGCTGCGACTGCTGCTGGGACTTGCCCGCCCCACCGCCGGCCAGGTCCGCTTCGACGGCACCGGGCTGTCCGGGCGGAACCGGGAGCAGATGCGCCGCTTCCGGCGCAGCGTCCAGTGCGTCTTCCAGGACCCCTACTCCTCGCTCGACCCGCGCCGCCGCGTGGGCGCCACCGTCGCGGAACCGCTGCTCTCCCTCGGCATCGACCGCCGCGCCACGGCCGGACCGAAGGTGGCCGCGGCCCTGGAGCGGGTCGGCCTGCCGGCCGATGCGGCAGGCCGCTATCCGCACGAGTTCTCCGGCGGACAGCGCCAGCGGATCGCCATCGCCCGCGCCACCGTCTGCTCACCGCGGGTCCTGCTGGCCGACGAACCCGTGAGCGCGCTCGACGTCACCACCCGGGTGAAGGTGGTCGACCTGCTGGCCGAGCTCAAGCAGGAGCAGGGGCTGACGCTCGTGATGGTCTCCCACGACCTGTCGGTCGTCGCCTCCCTGTGCGAGCGCACCGCCGTCCTGGAACGCGGCCGTGTGGTCGAACACGGCGACACCGCCCAGGTACTGGGCCGGCCCGCGCACCCGTACACCCGCCACCTGATCGACAGCGTGCCGCGGCTGCCGGCCTGAACCGCCGACCGTACCTACCAGGCCACCGGCAGCTCCAGGGGAAACCGCCTGATCGTCTCCGTGTCCCACCGCACCTCCTGCGGCGGCACCGCGAGCCGCAGCCCGGGAAAACGCTCCACGAGCCGCCCGACGGCCACTTCGAGCTCCGCCATGGCCAAGGGCATCGCGATGCAGCGGTGCCCGCCCCAGCCGAACGTCATGTGCGGGCGGTTCGGCCGGTCGGGGTCGATGACGTGCGGGTCCGGGTAGCGCTCCGGGTCACGGTTGGCGGTCAGGTACGACACATGGACGAAGTCGCCCGCCGGGATGCGCACACCGTCCAGTTCCACGTCCTCGAGGGCCACCCGGGGAATTCCCACCCCCTTGCGGAACGGGATGTGGCGGAGCAACTCGTGCAGCACGTCGGTCAGCGTCCCGGGCCGGCTCCTGAGACGCTCCATCAGCTCGGGGCGGGTCAGGAGCAGATACACGATGTCGCTGATCTCGCAGGTCGCCGTGTCCTGGCCGCTGAGCGCCAGCGTGAGCGCCATGACCGCCAGTTCCCTGTCGTCGAGCTGCTCCGCACCGTCCCGCGCCGCGGCCATCGCGCTGATGAGGTCCACACCGGGCGAGCTCCGGCGCTGTCCGACGAGTTTGGCGAAGTAGGCCGTCAGATCGGCCTTGGCGCTCGCGGAGGCCTCCTTGTTGTCCGCGTCCACGACGAGCAGCTGGCGCACGGACTCCTGGATGCGGGGCCACTCCTCCCGCTCGATGCCGAGGAGGTCCAGCACGGTGTGCTGGGGAAGCGGGTCGGACAGGTGCTGGACCAGATCCGCCGGCGGGCCCGCCTGCTCCATCTCGTCCAGCAGCTGATCCGCGAGCCGGACGATCCGGTGGCGCATGCTCTCGACCTGCTGCTGGGTGAAGGCCTGCGAGGCCAGGTGGCGGACGCGGCTGCTGTGCGGCGGGTCCATCACATTGATCGATTCGGGCGACACGATGGGCTCGGGCGTCATCCGGGGGTAGTCGTGGCCGATGATGCCCGCCCGGCTGAACCGGTGATCGGTGGTCACCTGCTTGACGGCGTCGAAGCCGGTGACCAGCCAGGCGTCGGCATCGCCGTAGCGAAGCCGGATCCGTGCGGGGGACTCACGGCGCATCAGGTCCGCGAGCGCGGGGTCGAACTCCAGGGCTTCACTGAAATCGAACGGGCAGCTGACCGTCTCGTTCTCACCGGTCATCAGTCGGCTCCTCCGGGCATGGGTACGACGTTGGTGGTGTCCACGGCCTGGCGAAGGGCGTGTGCGAGCCTCACGGCATCGCCGACGGCCCAGTAGTGGACGAAGAACAGGCGCGGTTCGTCGGTCAGGTTGTGGTGGTGCAGCTCGACGAGTTCGATGCCGCCGCGCCGCAGGGCCGTGAGGGCGGGCTGGACCTCATTGGCGATCATCACCAGGTCACCACTGATCGCGGCCCTTCCGCCGCCGAGCGGCTGGAAGCTGACGGCGGTGGTGGCGCCCAGACCCGGAGGCAGGATCACAGAGCCGTCGACCACGGTCTCACGGCGGACGAAAGTGCACTTGTAGATCTCCTCGTCGGCGAATCCCTTGACACCCATCGCGGCGTCGATCGCGGCGGTGTCCAGGTCGACGCGCGGCGGAGAAGTGACGGGTACGGGGGGCGGGGTGCCGGTGGAGTCGATCGCGGCGCGCAGACCGCGGGCGATGGCGACGGGGTCGTGGCCGTGGGCGTGCACATGAACCCACCAGATGTCCGGCTCGTGGGCGAGCAGGTGCTTGTGGAGGGCGGTCTGCATGATCCCACGCGCCTGCAGGATGTCGACGAAGCGCTGCAGTTCGCGCTCCGTGACCACGGCGTCGCCCATCAGGAACGTGCTGTGATCGGCGTACCGGACGAAGGACACGTGCGTGCCCAGGGCGAGTGCGGGGTGGATCCGGATGCCGTGGGAGTGGACCGTGAGGTCCCGGCGCGGAAAGCCCGTGTGGTACATGAACCGCCTCATGTCACCGGGTCGGCCGAGAACCCTGCCCACGTCCTTCCAGTCCGCCAGCTTGGTCATCACCGGCTCGACCGGAGCGCGGGTTCCCGGCCCGGCGGACAGGGCGCGGGCACCTGCCGACACCCCGGTGAGCGCGGGTGCCAGGGCCGCCGCGGCCAGTACGCGGCGCCGGGACGTAGTGAATCGAGAACGGGTTTCGTACTGTAGTTGATCAGCCATACCATATGCCTCCTGGCGCGATGGAATCACGGGAGAAAGCGCGGACCCGTGACCCGCTCCGCCACGCCCAGCCAGGTGGGCTAACGGCTCTTCCCCGTCACCTGGACCTTCCCCGCCGCAACCGCGCGGGAGTGTCATGAATCAGGTGTGCGGCTCCCCGAAGGAGTCACCTGATGGGTACGACAACGGATCACCGGATCGAGACCTTGGCCAGCGTGTCGCTTGCCGTGGCCGACGGCAGTGTCCAGGGTGCCGACGTGAAGTCGATGCCGGTGTCGCCGAACGGTCTGTCCCGCGAATTGCTGGAGGAACCGGCCGCGCTCGCGGCCGAGAAGGTCCGCGGGGAGGGACTGCGGCTGATGGGCGAGGGCGGGCTGCTGCCCGAACTGGCCCAGCACCTGATGCAGGCCGCCCTGGAGGCGGAGATGGACGAGCACCTGGCCGCCGAGGCCGGCCGGGGCGGCGGGCGCGGGTCCCGCTCGGGCGGCAACATGCGCAACGGCTACCGGGCCAAGAAGGTCATGACGGAGGCCGGCGCGGTGACGGTGCAGGTCCCCGGGACCGGCTGGGCACTTTCCGGCCCCGGCTGCTGCCCGGGTACGCCCGCCGCACCGGCGCTGGAACGAAGGGGGTCAGAAACGCCGCACAGCTCTGCCGCGAGATCAAAGAACTGGGTTGTCCCGGAGGGGAGTTGGCAGTTCAGCGTCATCTGCTGCGCTACCGGGCCGGGCGTGGACACGCATCCGTGGCGGGGCCCAAACCTCCGTCGGTCCGCGAGGCCACCTCGTGGATCATGACCCACCCGGAACACTTGCGGGACGAGGACGCGGACAAGCCGCACCGTCTGCGCGAGCGGGATCCCGAGCCGGACCGGCTCACCCTGTACGTCAGGAGGTTCGCCGCGATGATGACCGGCCACCACGGCGACCGTCTCGAGAACTGGATCGCCGACGTCGAACGGAACACCCCGGCCCCGCCGGCGCCCTTCGCCCGCATTTTCCGCCGGGACTTCGACGCCGTCCGCAACGGGCTGTCCCTGCCCCGTAGTTCCGGTGCCGTGGAGGGTGACATCAACCGGCTGAAGATGCTGAGACGCCAGATGTTCGGCCGGGCCGGACTCGATCTCCTTCGCGAACGCGTCCTGCTCGCACGATGAGCCGGACCACCCGGATCACAAGATCGTCGACAGAACGCCGAGGCCGCCCGTGGTCTCAAGTCCGTCCACACCGCCGTCAACGAGGAAGAGGCCCGGGCGCGTCTCGTCGGCTTCGACGCCACCTGGGGCAAGCGCTACCCCTCGATCACGGGAACCCGGGAGCGGGCCTGGAGCGAGTTCGTGCCCTTCCTCGGCCTGCCTGACGCCATCCGGCAGGTCGTCCGCACCACCAACGCCATCGAGAGCCTGAACGCCCGCTACCGGCGCGGGGCCCAGGCCTGCGGGCACTTCCCCAACGAGCAGGCCGCCCTCAAACGCCTCCACCTCGCCGCCCTCGCCCTCGACCCACAGGCCGCGGCCGCCGGTGCTGGAACAACCGCTGGAAGTCCGCCCTCAGCGAGTTCGACGTCCTCTTCGACGGCCGCCTTGCCGTCGGACGAGTGCGGACCGATCAGCTCACCGACCAACTCGTAGGCCAAACAGGCGAATCACGCCTGAATTCCTGATAGACCCAACTGACACTGCTGCGGTCGGCAGTTGACCGCAGCAGTGTCAGGGCATCGCGGCCCGGGCAACACCGGCCCGCCCCGTGCGGGGTGCGCCGGATCAGTAGGCGGAGTTGACGTTGTCGATGGAACCGTAGCGGTGGGCGGCGTAGTTGGCCGCTGCGGTGATGTTGGCGACCGGGTCGGTGACGCTGTGGGCGGTGCCGGAGACGTGGTAGGCCTTGAAGGTGGGGTCGATGACCTGGAGGAGGCCCTTGGAGGGGGTGCCCTTCTTGGCGTTGACGTCCCAGTTGTTCTGGGCGTTGGGGTTGCCGCCGGACTCGCGCATGATGTTGCGCTTGAGGCCCTCGTAGCTGCCGGGGATGCCCTTGGCCTTCATGACCTTCAGGGACTGCTTGATCCAGCCGTCGAGGTTGTTGGCGTAGCCGGTCTTGCCCTGGTAGGCGGTGCGGCTGTCGTGGGAGGCGGCCGTGACCACGGAGGAGGCGTTCACCTGCGTCGCTTCGGCGGCCTGTGCGGGCGAGGGCATCAGGGTGAGCGCGGCGGCTGCGGCGCCGGTGGTGGCGATGCCGGTCAGGGTGAGGGTGCGCAGGCGGGCGAGGCGGCTGGTGCGGGTGGTCGCGGTCATGCGGAAGGAATCTCCAGTGGGGTACGTCGTCAGGGGTGCCGGCCGCTGTCGGTCGCGGTGGCGTTGGGGCGAGGCCCCGTGCTGCGGGCCTGAGCGCGGATCCGGCGGAGTCCGCCCGGTCGTCCGTCTCGTGGCTCGAAGCAACGACAGCCATGGTTAGCGGCGGGCGGGATGGAGCGCAAAGGTGTGACGTACTACCCGACTACGGAGAAATATCCGAAATGCTCAAATTCGGAACCTTTTGCGCTGCTTGGTGCGGTCGGACCTCTACTACCCGCGGTAGGACGTGATCCGGCTCCTATGGGTGGCATCACATCGACGGGCCCCATCGAGGCCGCCGTTCGGGCCTCCGCGGGACAGCTGGTGAGTGTGTACGCGCTGGGCACCGTTCTCGCCGCGATTCCGGCTACCGCGATGACGCGCGGTCCGCGCCGTAAGCCGGTGCTGATCGGCGGGCTGAGCGGCTTCCTCGTCGCCAACACGATCACTGCTCCGGCCCCCTCTCTGGCGGTGGCCCTGGTGGGCCGGCTGCTCGCGGGGGCCTTCGCGGGGCTGCTGTGGAGCATGCCGGCCGGGTACGTGCGGCACATCGTCGCCCCGCGGTTCGCGGGACGTGCGCCGGCCGTGGCGACCGCCGGCACTCCGGTCGCCCTGGCCATCGGTGCACCGGTCGGGTCCTGGCTCGGCAGCGTGACCGACTGGCGCTGGACGTTCGGCGTGATGTCGGTGCTGTCCGTGATCGTCATCGCCTGGGCGCTGCTGGTCGTCCCGGACGCACCGGGGCAGCCCAAGCAGGCGCGCAAGCCGCTGCTGAAGGTCGCCGCGATCCCCGGCATGGTGCCGATCCTGGTCACCGTCGTGGCCTGGATGTTCGCCCACAACGTGCTCCACACCTGCATCGGCCCTTACCCGCACGGCTTCGGCATCTCCCCGGACGTCGACCTGGCGCTGCTGATCTTCGGTGTCCCTCGCCGGCCGGCCTGGTGATCACTGCCGCGGTCGTGGACCGGGCGCTGCGCCGGGTTACCCTGGGCGCACTGGTGCTGTTCATCGCGGCCGCGGTGCTCCTGAGCACCGGTGAGGTGTCGGGCGTGCCCGCCGTGGTGGGCCTGGTGCTGTGGGGCCTGGGCTTCGGTGGTGCCGCCACCCAGATGCAGGCCGCGCTGGCCGGGGCCGCCGGCCCGGACACGGATGCGGCCGTGTCGGTGTTCACCGTCGCGTTCGACCTGGCCATCGCCGTCGGCGGCGTCATCGGCGCCGTCCTCGTCGAAGGCACCGGAGCCGCGGCCCTTCCCGCCGCGATGGGCGCCGCGGCCCTCGTCGCGTTCGGCGCGGTTGCCTCCTCCCACCGCACCGCATTCCCCGCCGGCCGCCGCTGAGGCTGAACGAGCCGCCCCGTTTTCCGCCCGTACCCGCCTGGCCGGACACCCCGGTCAGGCCCCCCGTCGCCCTGCCCGCCCATGAAAGGAAGGCATCTCATGAGCCCCCGCCCCCAGTCCGCCGCCCCCCGCTCCTCCCAGCCGGTCACCATCCGCGTCTGGTCGGACTTCGTCTGCCCCTTCTGCCTGCTGGCCGAGACGCCTCTGCGCGAAGCGACCGCCGACCTGGACGTGGACATCCACTGGATGCCCTTCGAGCTGCGGCCCCACCCGACCCCCACGCTGCGGCCCGAGGACCCCTACCTGCCCACGACGTGGGAGCGCGGCGTCTACCCGATGGCCGAACGTCTCGGTGTCGACATCACCCTCCCCACCATCTCGCCCCAGCCCTACACGCGCCTGGCTTTCGAGGGCTTCCAGTACGCCGCCGCCCACGGCAAGGGCGACGCGTACACCCCCCGCGTGCTGCGGGCCTTCTTCCAGGAGAACCGCGACATCGGCCGGATCGGTGTCCTGAGTGACATCGCCGCCGAACTGGGCCTGGACGCCGCCGGCTTCACCGCCGCCCTGGAGCAGGGCACCTTCACCCGGGCCCACCAGGAGGCGTTGCGCGAGGCCGCGGCACACCGCATCACCGTCGTCCCCACCCTGATCATCGACGGGCACACCCGCATCGAGGGCGTCCCCGACCCCGCACGCATCCGCAAGGCCGTGCTGGACGCACAGGCCCACAGCACCGACGCGCAGGGACCGACCTGCGGCATCGACGGCTGCTGACAAGCCGGCCCGGACCGTGGGGGCACACGGTGCGCATCGTGTGCCCCCACGCCGCACGCCCGGCGGGCCACCGCCGCTACGCCGCCTGCGCGGTGGGCGGACGGCCGGCCTTCCGGGACCATCCGGGAACTGCCCAGCGGACACCCAAACCCTCCTGGCGCACCGCACCCGGGTCGAACAGCGGCTGGCCGTCCACTGACCAGCCCCGCCCGGCAGGAAAGGAACGCCTGGGTGCGGTGACTGCGGCACCGGCCGCGCCCGGGCCCCTGGGGGGAGAGCCCCTTCGGCAGCAGTCCCAGTCCCTCTGTCCTGGTCGCCCGGGCGCGCGCCCTGAACCGACTGACCGCCCCCACCCGCACTCGCACCGGACCCCGGCGGAGGCCTGGCCGGCACATCCGCGGCCGTCCAGGCACCGCTGACGGATGTGCGGAACGAACCACCGCACCGCGGGCCTGCACCGCCTACGGCACCTTCGTCTCGGTGATCGGCTCGGCGGCACCGCCGGTCCGACGGGCGCGACCGTCATGCTGACGCTCACCCTGTCCACCCTCGGCCTGCCGATGGAGGACGTGGGCCTGCTGCTCGCCGTCGACCCGATCCCGGGCATGATACGTACCGTCGGCAACGTCGCGGGCCAGGCCCTCGTCCCGGTGCTCGTCTCCGCCTACGCGGAGATCCTGGACCGGACGAAGTACGACAACGCCTCGGCCTCCCCGGCCGGCCACGTGCAGAGCGTCTACGACGAGCCGCAGCCGGCCGCCCCGGTGTCCGCCTGACGCCCGTCTCGTTCCGGGCACACGACCTCCCCGCCCTGCCGGCCGACAGTCGGCAGGGCGGGGCGCGTCCAGGAACGGGTTGCGGGTGCGGGCCGGCGCTGACCGCGCCGACAGGCGGTGGCAGGTGGTTCGCTGCCCGGCGCCTTGACAGCTCATCTCATTGGGCCAGTTCGGTGGACATGGTGCAGGAGGCGGCCCCGGGATCGCCGAACGCGCCGTCCGGGTGGACCAGTTGCAATGATGGAGGCGACGGCCGGGGAGAGGATGCGGCCGAGGACAACCACGAGCATGACCGCGTAGGGGGTTGTCTGTTTCGCCGTGGGCTCCTCGGGAAGCGTGGTGACCTCGCCGAGTCCGAGACAGGAGTACACGGCGACCGCGACGCCGTCATCGCCGATTTCACCCTGCGCGGGAACTCGGGCGTTGTCGAAGGCCATGTCGACCGGATCAAGATGCTCAAGCGCCGGATGTTCGGCCGTACCGGCTTCGAGTTGCTGCGCAAGCGGGCCCTGCCGGCCCGCTGAGCGTGCCGGCCCACTGGGCTGTGCTCGACGCGAGAAGCAGCCCGATGGACCCTCGCACACCCCGCGTGCGGCGCAAGCCGACCGCCGCCCGGATCGCAGCACTCGAGTCCGAACGCGCCGTCACTCTCCCCGACCCGTACCGGCAGTTCCTTCTGCACATCGGTGGATCCGGAGCAGGGCCCTTGCACGGCCTCGAGGCTCTGGAGAACTGCACTCTGCTCGTCATGCAGCCGGGCTCGGCGCCGGGTACGCCACGCGGCTTCGACGAGGCGAGCGGCGCGGAGGAAGGAGATCTCTTCCCGCACATCATCGAGACGGGCTGCACGGACGTGTGTCTTCTGGCTCTCACCGGCTCCCTCACAATGGCCCGGGGCCTGGACAGCCGAGCGCCGGAACTCACCTCGCCACGACTTTGCGGCCACCCGGACCGGCCGGGCCGAGGCCAAGCACTGGCCTGGATCCGGCGCCGGCCCCGATCGGCCTCGGCCCCGATCCTGCCGAATGCCTGCGCGTCACCGGACCTGTCCGGGCACCGGCCGGGCGGAGCTCCTGGTGCCGCCGCGGCGGACCAGGCCCGACAGGGCCAGGGCTCCCGGTCCGAAGAAGACCAGCAGCAAGAAGCCCCAGCAGAACAAGGCCGGGGACAGGCCGCCGTTCTGCAGCGGGAAGAGCCCGTCCTTCTGGTGCTCGGTGAAGTAGGCGAAGGCCATGATTCCCGAGCTGAGGAATGCCGCGCTGCGTGTCGCGACTCCGAGGAGGACAAGAGCGCCACAGACCAGCTCGATCACCCCTGCGTACCAGAACGGCCAGTCACCCGTGGGGCTGCTCCGCCGGCCCAGTACCCCGAAGACCGTGGCGGCACCCTCGCTGGTGAACAGCAGACCAAGGACGATACGGAACAAGCCCAGAACGAGAGGCTGGTGGCTCGACAGCCGGTCGCCCAGGCGAACGGTGCTCATCGGTGTGTACTCCTCGAATCGGTCGGTGCGCCGTAGGGGTGAGGGCCAACGGGAGAGGCCCTCCGCCCTTCTCTACGCGCGCGCCGGGCGGGCGGTTCAGCGGAACCCCGCCCGTCGGCGGCGAGGACGCCGTTGAAGGGGCAACCAGTGCCGCACTCCATGCCTGGCGCACATCCGGTGACGATCGCCGAGCAGCGCCCGTGCACGCCGGACAGGACCGGGCTCGCTCCGCCTCGGCGGACACCATCGGTGTGGTGGTCGGGCCGCGAGGACAGTCTCGTACTCGGCGGGACTGCGGTAGCCGAGGCTGCTGTGCAGCCTCCGCAAGTCGTACCGGCTTTCGATCCACTCAAGGACCGCGGTGTGGGCGGCTGCCCGACTGGGCACGGCCGGACGACGGCCGTGGCAGGCGGCCCGCAATGCGTCGGCGACCGGTTCGGTCCGCAGGTGGACGGCGGTGGCCCAGCCGGCCACGCGGCGGGAAGCGATGTCGATGACGGTGGTCGGGTACAGCCGGTCCTCCTCGGTCGGGCTGCAGGATGGTGGGGGCCGGGGGCAGACGGAACCCTCCGCGCGTGCGCTGGAAGGTGGCGAGGAGTCCGGGGAAGCGCTCGCGCAAGCGGGAGCGGAGCGTGTTGCGGGCCTGAGCGCGGTCCCGGACCGCGTTCTGCTGAGCCCGGGCCGACACGGCGACGGCCTGGGCGAGTTCGCTGTCGTCCGGCAGCGGCCGGTGGGCGGCCCGGTCCGCGAAACGGTGGGGCGGGGATGCGGGGTGGGGCGGCAGCAGGTTCCGGAACAACGGAACCCCGACGTACGAAGGCCGTAGGGAGGTGCACCTCCCTACGGCCTTGGCACGGCACCGCAGCAGACCTGCTTCCGCGTGGCGTCGAAGCGACGGCGCTCAGTTGCGGATGAGCAGGACGAGGCCGGCGAGCACGACGGCGAGCACGACGGCGGCGACACCGTGTACCAGCCGGTGCGCGCGCAGCCCGGGCAGGAAACGGTCGGCGGCGATCCTGCCGGGCCCGGTGAGGGCCAGTCCGGCCGCACCGGCGATCAGCAGGACTTCGTACTCGACGCCCTGCGGAGCGAAGAAGCCGCCGCCCCACTTGACGGCCAGCGCGTTGATCATCGTGCCGAGGACGGCCGCGCCGGCGAGCGGCGTCAGCAGACCGAGCGCAAGGCCGAGCCCGCCGAGGGTCTCGCTGAGTCCGGCGATCGCGGCCATCGTCTCGCCCGAGGGGTAGCCGCTCATGGTGAAGAACTGGGCGGTGCCCTCAATCCCTCCGCCGCCGAACCAGCCGAACAGCTTCTGTGCCCCATGCGCTGCGACGGTCAGTCCGAGGGCGACGCGGACGATCAGCAACCCGGCGTCGTAGGAGTGCAGCGAGGTGCCCTCGGTGACGGTGGGGGAGGAAGCGGTGGAGCGGGTGAGGGGGGAAGTCATGTCGCACGGATCTTTCTGAAGGAACGAGAGGAAGAGCTTGAAAATTCAAGCTCCTGGTCGAGGGTAATCCATGCGTGAAAGTTCAACAACTTTTCGATCGGCTCCAGCACCACGCAGATCACGGTTGCCTTGGCGACGGGGAGGTGCCGTCTGCCGTGGCCCAGGAGGAGCGTGGTGGGGCGGCTTGGAGCGGAGCCGGTCCCAGGAGCGGGCGGTGGCGGTTCCGTACGGACGTGCACGGGTGACGGTTTCGGTGTCCGGGGTGCTCCGGGTGCCGGGCCGGCCGAAGACGAACTCGCTTCCATGAGGTCAGTCCCTGCAGGACGGTCGGCCTCAACGGTGTTGCCATGACGTCGGCACGGGTCAGGAGGCCGCGCTGGTGAGGGCGAGGAACTCGCTGCGGGAGCGGGCGTCGGTGCGCAGCAGACCGAGGAGGGTGGAGGTCATGGTGCTGGAGCCGGTGGCCTGGACGCCGCGCAGGGTCATGCAGGTGTGCTCGGCCTCGATCACCACGCCGACGCCCTTGGGCTCCAGATGCGCCTGCAGCCAGTCGGCGACCTGCTTGGTCAGGCGTTCCTGGACCTGCGGCCGACAGGCGAAGTGCTCGACGACACGGGCCAGCTTCGACAGGCCCAGGATGCGGGCGCCGGGCAGGTAGCCGACGTGGGCGGTGCCGACGAACGGCAGCAGATGGTGCTCGCACACCGACCGGACGGGTATGCGGCGGGCCAGGACGAGTTCGTCGTAGCCCTCGTCGTTGGGGAAGGTGGTCAGGTCGAAGGGACGGGGGCTGAACAGTTCGGCATACGCGCGGGCCATCCGGCCCGGTGTGCCGCGCAGGCTCTCCGAGGCGGTGGAGATGCCGAGAGCGTCGAGGAACTGGCCGACCGCGTGTTCCGCGGCGGCCAGGTCGATACCGCCGGGCTCGTGGACCACCCGCAGGGCGGGCCGTGCGGATGCCGTTCCGTCCTCGTATGCGTCTGCGCGGGCGGTGGCGCGGTGCGGGCGCTCGGTCATGTCAGCCGCTCCCGACGCTCAGGGCGGTGGGCAGGACCAGGACGAGAGTGACCACGGCGAACAGGCCGTGTGCCGGCACCACCGGCAGCGGGAAGCGCCGTTCGGTGGGGACGGCCCCTCCGGCTCCGTGCGCCGTGGCGGCGGCCGGTATCGCCCCGGCAGAGGCGTGGTCCCGGTGGGCGGGGATCCAGCGGGCCGGCATCACGAACCCCGGCAGGGCGGCCGGCGGCAGCAGACCGAACGAAGTCCGGGCCAGGGCGAAGTGCCCGAAGACGACCGGCGCGGGCAGGCGGCTGGTACCGGACTGCTGCCGGCGGATCCCGCTGTGCCGGATCCAGGCGCCGAGCAGGTGAAGGCCGCCGAGGGCGGTGGCCGCCCGGGTGATCAGTGCGGCGATGTCCATGGGGAACCCCCAAGTGATGACGATGACGGAGGCGTCCGGACGGCACCGGCCGTCGTGGCAGGCGCTCGGAGCGGCTCACACGACGGAACGCACGCCCTGTGCGGTCCGGCCGGGCGGGTATCCCGCGGGCTGGGTGCTCTCGTCGGCGACTCGTACGCCGTAGCGGTGGGCGAGCCTGCCGCCCAGGAACCCCAAGACCGCCCGAGCGGCCGGGCTGAGCGCAGACCGCACGAGTTCGCCGACGCCGACAGGGCGCCGATCGGCACCGTCACCAGGATCGGGTGGAACGGGTGGCCGTGCGGGCCGGCGAGCGAGGCGCCGACCGGACGCCTCGCCCGAAGCTGAGACTCACTGGCCATCGCAACCTCCGGTAATTTCACCAATAAGTCTTGGCTTATTGCGTGAGGGCGTCAAGGTGCCTCGGCGCAGAAGCTGAAAAGAGCGGTTGCGCCTACGTGAATGGGAGTTACGGTGGTCTCGTGGTCTCCGAACCAACCGTGTCGGCCGACGCCGCCGGCACCGCCATCGACTCCGTCAGCGTCCTGAGTGACGAATCACGGCGGCGCATGTTCGCCTTCATCCGGCGCGCCCGCCGCGCCGTCACCCGCGACGAGGCCGCTGCCAGCGTCGGCATCTCACGCAAACTCGCAGCCTTCCACCTCGACAAACTCGTCGATGCCGGGCTGTTGCGCGCGTACTACGAAACACCCGGCGGGATCCGCAAGGTCGGCAGGCGGCCGAAGGTGTACGAAGCCACCGACGCCCAGATCACGGTCAGCATCCCCGAGCGGCGCCACGAACTCCTGGCGGACCTTCTGCTGGATGCCGTTCTGACCGAAGGCGCCGACGAGAGCGCCACGCAGGCAGCCGTGCGGTCGGCCGAACAGCGGGGCCGACGGATGGGCGAGGCCGCGCGGGAGGAGACCCGGCCGGGCCGGCTGGGCCCCGAGCGCGGGCTGACCGCCTGCGAACGCCTGCTGGACCGTTACGGCTACGAGCCCGTCCGGGAAACCCCCACCCGGCTCCGGCTGCGCAACTGCCCCTTCCACCCGCTGGCCGCAAGGGCTCCCGACCTGGTGTGCGGCATGAACCAGGCTTTTCTCAGCGGCTACCTCAACGGCCTTCAGGTCAACGGAGTCCAAGCCGTCCTGGCGCCCGAGCCCGGCGAATGCTGCGTCCGGCTCGAGCCCGGCGACACCGATGGCGACCCCGCCCCGGTCTCTCCGCAGACCGCGCCCGGACGTACGACCACGTCCGCTGCGGAAAGATCCGACGGGCGTTGATCAGACAGCCGAAGACCTCTGACTCCGCGTCGGCCTCCTCACAGACCGGGCCCGGACGCACGACCCCCTCCGCTGCGGAAGGACCGGCGGGAGGGAAAGCTCTCCACGACGCCACGCGGGGTTCACCAAGTGACCGGTGCCTCGGCATTCGACCGAGCTGGGGGGACATATCCGTTCTGGTATTGCCTACCGGAGCATCATCATGTCGACCAAGCGCATCCTCAACCGATCTGAACATTTCACGGAACCGGCAGCGCGTCCGACCGCCGCGCCCACGGCGACCGCGGCCGACTGCGGCCTGCTGCTCATCCGCCTGACCTTCGGCCTGCTGATGGCCGCACACGGTGCCCAGAAAATCTTCGGGCTGTTCGGAGGTGGTGGCCTGACGGCGACCGGCAAGGGTTTTGCGGCCCTGGGCTATCGTCCGGGAAAGCTCTTCGCCTTGATCGGGGGCCTGTCCGAGTCGCTGGGCGGCCTCGGCCTGGCCCTCGGGCTGCTCACGCCGCTCGCGGCTGCCGCCCTGATCGGCGTCATGATCAATGCGATGGCAACGGTCACCGGCGCCCACGGCCTGTGGGAGACCGACGGTGGCGTCGAATACAGCGTGTGCATCGCCGTCGTCGCCCTGGCTGTCACGGCCATCGGTCCGGGCCGGCTGGCTGTCGACCGATTGTTCCGCTGGGGCGCGGGCGGCTGGAAGGAGGCTGCCTTCGCCCTCGGCCTGGGCGGCGCCGCAGCTGCGATCACGCTCAGCCTCTAGTAAAACTCCATCAGGTCTTCCTTTCGGTCCTGTTCAAGAGCACGTTGGACGAGTGGACGCACATGAAGTGAACCGGGTCCGGGCGACGTCGGCGTTGTTCGTGGCCGAACGAACGCAGTTCCCTGGGACCGGCACATCACCCTCGCGATGCTCGCGCACGCCTTCCTCGCGGTGATGACCGCGCAGGAGCGCGAAAAGGGGGCTGCACCGGTGAGGAAGCTGAGGCCATCGAGCTCACCGTGGCGGAAGTGCGGCGACTTGTGGCAGCTCGCGCTCCCCGCCACCCTCACATCCACGCGTTGAACCGGTCGCGCCGGCGCCGACGACGCCGGGCCGTGGCCAGCCACTGCCACTACCGCCGTCGGGGGCACCCTTCGAGGGGCGGGCGGGCAGAAGCCGCCCGTGACCACAGCCCGCCCGCTACACTCCCACCGCTCGACGTTTCCCCAGGTCAGACATCAAAGTGCTGCTGGAGTATCAGTACCCCAGCAGCAGATCGTGATCTTCATGTTTGATTCGCGGCCTGTCAGCGGCGATGGCCGGCCCAGGCTCGGGCCTGGTGGTGACGTCGTCGGGTGGGCCCGTCGGGCCGGCGACCGGATCGTGCAGGGGGCGGACGACGAACGCGGTGAATGGTCGATGAGGCCGTACCGGCAGCCGAAACGCGGATCAGTCTGTCCGGGACGGGGCGTCGGGGTGGGTGTGTCACCATCGCGGGATGAATGCCACCCCGGCCTCGACGCGCGACGCCCAGCTCTCGCAGTTGCGGCAGCTACGCATGGCCAAGGACGCCATGGACCGTGATTGGGCCGAGCCCATCGACATGGAGGCGGTCGCCGCGCACGCCGGGTACTCGCGCTACCACTTCGTCCGCGTCTTCCGGGCTGTGTACGGGCAGACACCCGGGCAGTATCTGAGCCGCCGCCGCATCGAGCGCGCGGAGAACCTGCTGCGCACCGCCGACCTGTCGGTCACCGAGATCTGCGCACTGGTGGGCTTCACCAGCCTGGGGCTTCACCAGCCTGGGGTCCTTCTCCTCGAGCTTCAAGAAGCGGGGGTGTCCCACTGGAGGTGGTGGACGGCGCGTGATGGTCGGATGATGGCTGATGAGCTGCCACCCCCTTCCGCCCCGGCAGCCCGGCGCGGGAGCGGACGTACTCCTGCGCGGGCGGTCGGGCCGTGCTGCGCGGACGGGACCACGAAGGAGTGAACCCGCAGATGGACGTCTACCGCGAGCTCCACCGGCGCAGCATCGCCGACCCCGAGGCCTTCTGGGCGGAGGCCGCCAAGACCGTGACCTGGGACCGCGACCCGGTGCGCGTCCTGGACTCGGACCGGCCCCCCTTCCACCGCTGGTTCCCCGACGCCCGGATCAACACCTGCCGCAACGCCCTGGACCGTCACGTCGAGGCCGGCCATGGCGCCCGCACCGCCCTGATCCACGACAGCCCGGTCACCGGCACGAAGAGCAGCCTCACCTACACCGAACTGCTGGACCTGACCGCCCGGTTCGCGGGCGTGCTGCGCGGCCTCGGCGTCGGCAGGGGCGACCGCGTGGTCATCTCCATGCCGATGGTGCCGCAGGCCGTGGTCGCGATGCTGGCCTGCGCTCGGCTCGGCGCCGTCCACTCCGTCGTCTTCGGCGGCTTCGCCGCCAAGGAACTCGCCGTGCGCATCGACGACGCCCGGCCCAAGGTCGTCGTCTCCGCCTCCTGCGGCATCGAGGCCGGCCGCGTGGTGCCGTACCAGCCGATGCTCGACGAGGCGCTGCGGCTGGCCCACCACGCGCCCGAGCGCTGCGTGATCCTGCAGCGCCCGCAGGCCCTGGCCGACCTCACCGACCGGGACCTCGACTGGGACGAGGCGATGGCCGCCGCCGAACCCGCCGACTGCGTGACGGTCGCCGCGACCGACCCGTTGTACATTCTCTACACCTCGGGCACCACAGGCCGGCCCAAGGGCGTCGTCCGCGACAACGGCGGCCACGCCGTAGCCCTCGCCTGGAGCATGCGTCACGTCTACGGCATCGGCCCCGGCGACGTGTGGTGGGCCGCCTCCGACATCGGCTGGGTCGTCGGCCACTCCTACATCGTCTACGCCCCGCTGATCATCGGCGCCACGACCGTCGTCTACGAGGGCAAGCCCGTCGGCACCCCGGACGCGGGCGCCTTCTGGCGGGTGATCGCCGAGCACGGCGTGAAGGCCCTGTTCACCGCGCCCACCGCGCTCCGCGCGATCAAGAAGCAGGACCCGGACGCGGCCCTGCTCGCCCGGCACGACCTGAGCGGCCTGCGCAGCCTCTTCCTCGCGGGCGAGCGCCTCGACACCGGCACGTACTCCTGGGCGACGCACGTCCTCGGGGTGCCCGTGGTCGACAACTGGTGGCAGACCGAGACGGGCTGGCCCATCACCGCTGTCCCGCGCGGCGTCGGCGGAGTGGACATCAGGCCCGGCTCGCCCGGCGTGCCGATGCCCGGCTACGACCTGCGCATCCTCGACCCGAGCGGCCACGAGTGCGCCCCGGGCCAGGACGGCGCCGTGACCCTGCGGCTGCCGCTGCCGCCGGGCACCCTGCCGACGCTCTGGGAGGACGACGAGCGGTACGTGGCCTCGTACCTGTCCGCGTATCCGGGGCACTACCTCACCGGCGACGGCGGGCACGTCGACGAGGACGGCTACGTCTTCGTCACCGGCCGGACCGACGACGTCATCAACGTCGCCGGGCACCGGCTGTCCACCGGCGCCATGGAGGAGGTCGTCGCCGCCCACCCGGATGTCGCGGAGTGCGCGGTGATCGCCGTGCGGGACGAGCTGAAGGGACAGGTGCCGCGGGCCCTCGTCGTCCTCAAGTCCGGCGCCGACACCACGCCCGACCGGCTGGAACGGGAGATCGTCGCCGAGGTACGCGACCAGGTGGGCGCCGTCGCCTCCCTGAAGCAGGTCACCGTGGTGCCCGCACTGCCGAAAACCCGCTCCGGGAAGATCCTGCGGGCGGCCATGCGCGACATCGCCGACGGCCGTGACACCCCGACGCCCGCCACGGTCGAGGACCCGGCCGTACTGCATGCACTGCGCAGCACCCTCCGCCCCAGGGCCTGAGCCGAGCCTCTCCCTCTGCGCTGTCTCGTGCGGGGGAGAGGCCCCACCCACGCCGGGCGCACACACCACGCCCCGGGCAGCAGCCACCACCCGGCCGCGCCCCGCGGGCCGGCGCAGCCGGCTGCGCACGACAGCAGGACGCGACAGCAGGCCGGCGCACAGGATCGTCTTTGCCGACGAGGCGGCCGCGCTGATCCCGGCGGGCTCCACCGTCGGCATGAGCGGCTCCACCGGACCCGGATACCGGCGATTTCCGGCCACCGTGTCGTTGGGGATCATGGCCGGAGAGGCGCTGGTGGGATGTCGGTGCGGTGACGGAGAATGCCGCCAGAAAGAGAGATCAACTTTGCCCGTGCTGGGTAAGCGATCTTCAGTCCCGCCTTCAGGAAGGTCACGCTGATGCGGTCCGTCTCCCGCCCGGCACAGGCCGTCGTCCTGCACTACCGCAGCCGCGACGTCGTTCCGCTCCATCCCCTGGATGTCGCGGATGGTGAACTGCTGCGCATCATCTGCGACCCCTACACGCCGGTGTTCCTCACGGTGCACGCGGGCGGACGCCGCAGATACAGCTACTGGCAGCCGTTCGACGCCCGTACCGGCAAGGGGAGTTGCTACGTCGCCCTGCCGACTGACGTGTGCGACATACTGCACTCCACCGGACGGATCACGCTGGGTGAGCCGCTCGTCGACCCGGGCAGGACGATCTACCGCGTCCGGCCCGCCGACACCCTGACCGCTGCCCAGCGCTTGGTGCGGAAAACGGCTCACGCGGCATGATCGAGGCTGCTCGGCGGTGCGGCCGCCGCCGTCGCGGTGCTGTACGCGCCGGGGCCGGACGTGCTCGCGGCTCTTGCTGGTCTGGAGGCGCCGGGGGCTGTGGGCAGGGTCATGGTCGGGCGGTGCGCGGCGGCTGCGCGGGGCGTCTGCCGTACCCACAGGCCGATCGCGACCATTACGGCGGAGAACAGGAACCGGCACGCGCCAGCCCCAGTTCAGGAAGGCCTCGGAGGGCTGCGACGGGTCGGCACCCGCCGTGGACGGCAGCAGCGCGCCGATGATCAGGAAGAGCCCGTTGCCGATGATGAAGCCGAGCGGGGCTCCCAGCTGGGGGAACGTGCCGTAGAGGGCGCGCTTGTCGCTGGGGGCGTTCTCGGTGGCGACCAGGGCGGGGCCGCTCCACTCGCCGCCGAGTGCGAAACCCTGCGCGAGCCGCATCAGCACCAGCAGCACGGTGGCGATCCAGCCGGCCTGCGCGTAGGTGGGCAGCACGCCGATGAGGAAGGTGGCGATGCCCATGGTGAGAAGCGAGGCCACCAGCGTGCCCTTGCGGCCGATCCGGTCGCCGGGGTGTCCGGAAGACGACGGCGCCGATCGGGCGGGCGACCATCGCGGCGCCGAACACCGCGAAGGACGACAGCAACGCTGTGGTCGGGTCGCTGCTCGGGAAGAAGAGCGCGGGGAAGACCAGGACGGCGGCGGTCGCGTAGATGTAGAAGTCGTAGAACTCGATCGTCGTGCCGATGAGGCTCGCGACGAGGACGCGGGACCGCGAGTTGACGGGTGCCTGGGCTGGGCTGGTGGTTGGTGCGGGCATTTCTTGGTCTTTCGCACGCGGGCGAAGAACGGTCGCCGGCGGTATGCGCCGACGGTCCGCACGACGGCACGCGTTCCCCTTCGGGAGACGGCTGCGCGAACGGTGCGGGCATGGTGACGATGTCAAGAATCTCATTCATCAGTCACCTCATGCCAAGATGTGAGACGAGCCCGGGCTGCCGGGCATTCTGGGAGCGTGCCGGCGAACGGTCCGGCGCGGACCGGGAACAGCCGCAGGCCGTCAAGGACGTCGCGATGGCGGCGGCCAGGTCGACGACTCCGGCGATCATGCCGGCGGTGCGGTCGGCGGGCGACGTGGGAACGGAGGGCAGGGCCGCCGTCTTGACCGCGTACAGCAGCGCGAAGCTGAGACCGGTACCGGGGCTGAACGCCCCCGCGCTCAGGCCGGGCAGGAACCCTGGACTCCCCTTGGGGGAAAGGACGATGCCGAGCCCGTTGAGCACGATGTTCGCCGCGTCCTCGAAGCGGACGATCCGCCAGTTCGGCAATCGCCTCCGGCGACGGAGGACGTGACTTACGGGGCTGCCCATCGGTCCGCCCGCTCGTCCTGGGCGAGTGCCGGGGTCAGTCCGTCACGGCGAGGAGTGCGACTCCCGGCCGGTCCATCCGGCCGCGGCGGGTGGCTTGGACTCGGGGGCCAGGGCGGCGACCAGAACGGTGGCGAGGATCGCCACGACGGCCGTCGTCCGGAAGGCCGACCGGAAGCCGTGGTTGCCGGCGGAAGCCACGGGCCGGGGCGTCGACACCGGCGATGCCGCCGTTGACGGCAGTGATCACGCTCAGCGGGGTGCCGTACGTCTTCGACTCGGTCGCCTCCACCCCGGCATGATCAGGCAGAGAGGGACGACCGGGCCGGACCACCCTGGATGATGCGGTCGGCGAACAGTACGGACTTCCAGGCATTTCAAACTGTGCGCGTTGGTGATTGGTGCGGCAAAGCAGGTCAAAACTTCCATCGCGCATCAACACCAGCCGCCCTGCTGGGGCCCACCCGATTGCGGCATGACATAGGTCACGGAGTGTCTGGCTCGATCTTGGAATGCGCAGCCCCCTGCCACTGCTGCACTCCTTGAAGGCTTGCCCTGTTCCAAGGGCGTGCTGGGCAATGGTGCTCAGCGCGACGGGCCACGGGGGCTGGAGACGACCCGGGCCTTTCTGCCCCTCGTTCCTGGATTGCTGTTGTTGAAAGGTTTTCCTGCGTCATGCCACTGGCTCTGCTGGCTCTGGCTGTCGTTGCGTTCGGTATCGGTACGACCGAGTTCGTCACGATGGGGCTGCTGCCCCAGATCGCTGACGGGATCGGCGTGTCCGTGCCGGACGCCGGCAACCTCGTCTCGGCCTACGCGCTCGGTGTTGTCGTCGGCGCACCCGTGCTGACGGGTATCGGCGCGCGGGTACCCCACAAGCGGCTGCTGCTGTTCCTGTCCGGGCTGTTCGTGGTCGGCAACATCGCGTCCGCGCTTGCTCCCAGTTTCGGCCTGCTGTTCGCCGCGCGTTTCCTGGCAGGTCTGCCGCACGGGGCGCTGTTCGGTGTGGGCGCCGTCGTGGCCTCCCGGCTGGTCGCCCCCGAACGGGCTGCGCGCGCCGTTTCGAGGATGTTCCTCGGGCTCACCGTCGCGAACATTGTCGGCGTCCCGGCCGGAACGGCCCTCGGGCAGCAGTTGGGCTGGCGGTCCGCCTACGGCGCGGTCGCCGTGATCGGCCTTGTCGCGCTCGCCGCGCTGGCACTCTTCGTTCCTCACCAACCGCGCGGCCGGCAGTCCGGAATTCGGCACGAGCTGCGGGCCATGGGCAACAGGCAGGTCGCGATCGGGCTGGTCACGGCAGTTGTGGGCTTCGGCGGGTTCTTCGCCGTCTACAGCTACCTGGTGCCCATGCTGACGAACCTGACGGGCGTCTCCGGCTCCTCGACCACTTTGGTTCTTGCTCTCTACGGCGTCGGCATGACGCTCGGCACACTGATCGCGGGCCCTCTCACGGACCGGGCCCTGCGCCCGACGCTGTACGCGGGGCACGCTCTGCTCGCCGTGGCACTGGTGGCGTTCTATTTCACCGTCCACAGCACCGTGCCCGCCCTGGTGACGATCACCTTCATCGGTGCGATGGGTTCCTTCATCACCACGCCCGTCCAGATGCTGCTCATGGCCAAGGCGAAGAACGCTCCCACGATGGCGGCGGCCTCCAACCACTCCGCCTTCAACCTGGCCAATGCGGGCGGTGCCTGGCTTGGCGGCTTGGCCATCTCGGCAGGCTGGGGCTGGGCCTCGCCCAGCATGGTCGGCGCGGCTCTTGCCGCGGCAGGCCTCGGCCTGGCCCTCATCGGCGGTCTCATGGACCGAGGCGGCCCCGGCTCCGTGGTGATCACGTCGTCCGGTGCGGAAGCCTCGACGGGAGCCGGACAGGTCAGGGCAGCCCAAAGCATGGATGAACCTGCTCGCTCCCCCCAGCCTCCGGGAACCGGGAGCAGCGCCCCGGGGCCCCGGCGACCTGATGGGCTCGGCCCGGCTTGAAGCACTGTTGGCCGCCCCGGTCGAGAGCCGCACCAACAGAGCCCGGTGCGGGAGCGGCCGGCCGGGGCGGCGGCCGTATCGACACCTGCCGGGACGGCCGCCAAGGGGCACGCGGCACGGACCGGCACCCGATGGCCGGTCAACGAATCCCGGGGAACGGCGGTTTCCTCCTCCAGGACGGCGGCAGTGGCCAGGCGGCGTGCGCGGGTGACGACTACGTACCACACGCGCAACGTCTCGTCCGGCGGGATCGCCTGTGGCCCAGCGGCGTACGCTGTCCTGCTCAGACAGGAGCAGGAGCACTCCGTCGGCTTCGTCGCCCTTGAACTGGTGGACGGCGCTGGTGCGGATTCCGGTGGCGGGGGTGGGCCGGTGGGAACGCCGAGGGCCGCGACGCCTTCGCCAAGGCAGTGGCAGAACTGCGCCGGATCGACTACCTCGTAGCCGACGCCAGCACACCCAGCGGCGTCGGGGAGCGCCTGGTCGTCGACCTCGCTCCTGCACTGGACGCCCAGCTCCTTCCTCGCCCCCGGATCTTCTGAGCCTTCCGGAAACGCCACCAGCATGCCTGAGCGGAACAAACAGTTCGGCCTGTACGGCGTTCGCGGCACCAAGGGCCGTGAAGCCGTCGCCCACCCCCAGCTCCGCCTCGCCCGCCCTCCTCGCCGAGGACCTCCGCCGCCCTGGGAACGGCCCAGCGAGTCCTGTCGGCTCACCCCCGCCCGGGTCCGCCGGGGGTTCCGCCGCCTTTGCGTGAGGGCCACCAGTCCCGCAGGTGCGCCCAAACCTTCCCGGCGCGGCCCGGATGTTCACCAGGCTCACAGAACCGCAGGCCGGCCCATGTTACGAGCCGGGAAAGACCGTGAAGGAGTCGCAGCCGGTCGTGTCCCGCCAAAAGCGCCGGTGTTGCACTCCAAGGGACACCATCCGGTTCCCCATCGATTTCAGGGCGGTCGCCGACTCCGAGGAGGTGCCCTGCCACACCGGCGTGACGGACTGCAACCCGTGGGCCTCTGAGCCGTTCGACACCGGCCTCAAGACGGGGGTGGGCCGGAGGGAGCGGTTCACCGAGCTGGTGGGCCGAGCAGCTGAGCTCCGGCATTTTGCCGGCGCTGGCAGCACCCGGAGGGAGGCGCACCCGCCCTCCTGGTCGCAGACCCCCCAGGCCCCTCGGCTGGAGGCGCAGAAGATCACATCTGTCGGCGGGCCGGCGGCGGTCAAGGTGCCCAGAGACCGCCGTGACGTCGCCCACCACATACGCGAGGCATTCTCGGGTCCTTCGGCCGGGAGCCTCCTGACGGTCGCGCAGACAGTGGCGGCCCGCACCAGCCAGTACGAGGCCGGTGAGATCAGTGCCGGTGCGGTGGCCGGCAGACTCCCACTGACAACCTTCCCGGCGTCCGGACCGTCCCCGGATCCAGCCCGCTGTCCGCCCGCAAGATCACCTGACCCGTCCGTCCCCCTCCCCGGCGGCGCGTGCCCCGTCGGGAGGGGTTCCCGACATCGCCCGGGGCCCGGGACCCGTCTGGTCGTCCTTTCCGCGCGGGCGGAGGTGAGCCGCACGCTGCCGAGCCCACCGACGGCGGCTACCTGGAGCACAGGGGGACTCCCCTCCGTGCCTGGCGCCCGGTGGGCGCGAGGCGACTGCGGCTGCCTCCGGCATCGCATCGCCGGGTGCCCGGGGGAGAGGCCCGCGGAACGCCACACCGGTCGTCAGGGCATCTCACGCATCCGGCTGATCTCGCTGGTCTGCTGTGCGATCACATCGTTCGCCATCTCCTCGACCTGTACGTTGTTGCCGTCCGAGAGCACCGAGGTGGCCATGATGATCGCGCCGTCGTGGTGCGTGATCATGAGTTTCAGGAACAGCTCGTCGAAGGCCGCGCCCCGCGCCGCGCGCAACTGCTTCAGCTGCGCCTCGGTCGCCATGCCGGGCATCGCGGCATGGTCGTGATTGTGCCCCGAGCTCGCGCCGCCACTGGCGCGCCGCGCCCCGCCGTGGTGCTTCAACCACCCCTTCATGGCGTCGATTTCAGGCCCCTGACCTGCGGCAATACGTGAAGCGATCCGCTTCACGCTGTCCGACTTCGCCTGGTGCGCGGCGAGTTCGGTCATCTCCAGGGCCTGGCCGTGGTGGATGATCATCATCTGGATGTACTCGAAGTCCGCCGCATTGGGGGAGTCGTCGGGCATCTCCTTCGCGGCGTCCTCGGCGGGCAGGGTCCGGGCGGGCTCACCGGGCTTGCCGGGAGCGATCACCGAGGGACCGGGCGCGCTCTTCTTCCCCGGGGCGTCCGCGTCCGAGTCGCACCCGCTGACAGCGAGGGCGGCAAGAGCGAGAGCGGTGACCGCCCGCCACTTGACACGATCAAAGATTTTCACGACGAGTGCGTTGCCATCTTCTGATCTGTACATGAAAAAGACGATACTGCCGCTGTCCGTGCACCGTTCCCTTGCGAACGGAGAGCAGGGAGGAAACAGTGAACCTGTTGAACAGTCCCCGAACACGGCGCAGACACCTGGGAGTTGTGGCAGCCGCCACCGGCCTGCTGGCGGCGCTGCTCACGGCAGCTCCGGCCGTGGCGACGCCCGACCCCGGCGACGCCACCACCGCGCCTCAGCGTGTGTCGAAGAGTGAGGCGACCGAGATCAGCACGGCCATCGCCAAGGGCGAGATACCGGCGCCGGACGAGATCGTCCACTCCGACAACATCGAACACCTCGCCAACGTCCCCAAGGACGCCCTGCCGGATCTCAACTCCGACCTCGCCTTCCAGGGCAAGTACGCGTTCGCCGGCAACTACGACGGCTTCCGCATCTTCGACATCAGCAACCCGAAGGCTCCCAGGACGGTCTCCCAGGTGTTGTGCCCGGGGTCGCAGAACGACATATCCGTCTCCGGGAACCTGCTGTTCCTGTCCACCGACTCCTCACGCAGCGACAACTCCTGCTCGAGCACGACGCAGCCCGCGAGCGAGAAGTCGTCGTGGGAGGGCATGAAGATCTTCGACATCAGCGACAAGAAGAACCCCAAGTACGTCGCGGCCGTCGAGACCAGCTGCGGCTCACACACGCACTCCCTCGTCCCCCGCGGCCGCAACGTCTACATCTACGTGTCCTCGTACTCCCCGAGCCCGTCGTTCCCCGACTGCCGGCCCCCGCACGACGGCATCTCGATCGTCAAGGTGCCGCGCAACGCCCCCGAGAAGGCCGCGGTCGTCAACTTCGCGGTGCTCTTCCCGGGTGACGGCCCCGACGGCGGCGGCAACCCCGGCGCGCCCACCAACCCGGGTGTCTCCAAGACGACCGGCTGCCACGACATCACCGTGCTGCCGTCGAAGGACCTGGCCGCCGGTGCCTGCATGGGCGACGGCATCCTGATGTCCATCAAGGACCCGGAGCACCCGAAGATCATCGACCGGGTCCAGGACAACGTCAATTTCGCGTTCTGGCACTCGGCGACCTTCAACCAGACCGCGAAGAAGGTCGTCTTCACCGACGAACTCGGCGGTGGAGGCGCCGCGACCTGCAACGCGGCCATCGGCCCGAACCGCGGTGCCGACGGCATCTACGACATCGTCGGCAAGGGCGACCGGCGCAAGCTCGTCTTCCGCGGCTACTTCAAGATCCCCCGGCACCAGGCGGACACCGAGAACTGCGTCGCCCACAACGGCTCGCTGATCCCGGTCAAGGGCCGCGACATCATGGTCCAGGCCTGGTACCAGGGCGGCGTCTCGGTCTGGGACTTCACCGACTCGGCGAAACCGAAGGAGATCGGCTACTTCGAGCGGGGCCCGCTCACCACGGACCTGCTGACCGTGGGCGGCTCCTGGTCCGCGTACTACTACAACGGCTACATCTACTCGAACGACATCGCCAAGGGCTTCGATGTGCTCAAGCTCAGCGACCGGCGCACCGACCCGGCCCGAGAGATCCGCCTGGACCAGCTGAACGTCCAGACCCAGCCGGACTACTTCGACTGACACGGCAAAGGCATGCCGGGCTCCGGGCCCAGGAACCCGGAGGCGCGGGCAAGCGCCATGGCACCGGTCCCGCCGGGCGGCTCACCGCCCGGCGGGACGCCCGGCTCCCGGTCCAGACCGAAGCGGTGGATGATCCCGCCGACTCCGCTCAGTACCAGGCGAGTGCTCGGGGGAACAGTTCGCCTTGTCCCGTACTCCCGCGGTCCACTTGGGGTCGGCCATGCCGGTGCGGGCCCGGCGCACTGCACGGGCAACCGCGGTGACGGCCTCGTCCTGGCCGACGACGCACTGGTGCAGGTGCTCCTCCAGCTTCATAAGCCGGTCGCGTTCCTCCAGGGTGAGCCGGGCGACGGGCATGCGGGTGGCGCGGGAGGCGACCTCGGCGATGTCCTCGGCCGTGACCTTGGGCTCTTCCGTGCGTCCCGGCTCTGTTCCTGGGCGACGGCCAGGTCGTCCTGGGCCTACTTGACCCGATCACGCAGGTTCTTGGCGCGGTCGTAGTCCTCCTCGGCGACGGCCTGGTCCTTTTCCCGGCGCAGTGCCGCCAGGCGGTCTTCCAGCTCACGTGTGTCGGCCGGAGCTGTCCTGGCGCGCAGCCGAACCCGGGCGGCGGCCGGGATGCTGGTCATCCAGGGCTGATCCACAGGTACTGAGCATGGCTCCCGTCATCGCCCTGTTGATCGCTGCCATCGGCTCCGGCCGACTCGCCGTCGACCGGTTCTTCCGCTGAGGTACCGGCGGCTGGGCCGAAGCCGCCTTCGCCCTCGGACTCGGCGATATCGGTGCCGCCGTCACGCTGAGTCTCTGACGGCATTCCGGCAGGCCGTGCCACATGGTCCTCCGCCAAAACGGCAATCCAAAAAGGCGCCGCTTACGTAACCGAAGTACGGCTACACCTGGGGATACGTCCCTGGTCGGCTGGTTCCCGCGCAGCGGGGATCTTGGATGCGAGACGTGCTCCTCGAACGTGCGGGGCGACGCCCACGACCGTGCCGCTCCCCTGCGGCCGCGGTCATCCATTTCGTGCCGCCAAGACCGCGCCGGCCGGGTCACACGGGCCGACGCGGCAGAAGGAAGAATGCATTCATCATGCGAGCAAAAGGCGCTATGCGTCTCGTCGCGACGTCGGCCGCCGTTCTGATGGCCGGCGGCGCTGCGATCGGCGCGGCTGGCACGGCCGCAGCAGCAGCCCCTGCCGTGCACACCCATGTGACCACCAGTCGGTGCTTCGGCGACGACTGGCGCTGCTTTGACCATGGCGGGTTCCGCTTCGATGACGACTTCGACCACGGCGGGTTCCGCTTCCACCACCACTTCCACCACCGCTTCGACCGCGGCCCCGTCGTGATCATCGTGCGCTAGTAGCGGTCGCCGCTGGAACTCAAGGGGGCGCGCTCATCGCGGGCGCGCCCCCTTGTCGAAGAAGATCAGTAGGCGTGCCGGTCCTGCTTCCCCGTAATGCGCCGTTTGTCCAGGAGCAGCAGCGGCCAGGCTCGTGGCCGCCCCCCAGCGCTTGGGCCGCTCGTGTACGTGTGGCCGACCGGGCAAACCAGGCGGTACGGGGTGGAACGGCTGGTGGCTCCTTCCGCTGCAGGAGCCGGAGCATGCCCACGATCAAGGGCTGTTTCCAGGCATGAACGAAGGAATAGCAGCATGGCCAGCGGCACCGTGAAGTGGTTCAACCCCGAAAAAGGGTTATGGCTTCATCGCCCAGGACAACGGAGGTCCGGACGTCTTCGCCCGCTACTCCGAAATCCAGGGCGACGGCTACCGTCAGCTGACCGAGGGCGAGCACGTCACCTTCGGCATCGCCCAGGGACAGAAGGGCCCGCAGGCACAAAACATCGTCCGGGGCTGACCGCTCACGGTGATGCAAGGCGGGTTGCCGGAACAGGCAGCCCGCCTCTTTTGTGCGGGGAGACAATCGAATGCAGGCCGTGAGCTGGAGATCGGCCGCGCCCTGCGCGCCTGACCACGGCCGCACGCGCCCGTGACATGCCCTCGGATGGCCCATCCGGCAGCCAGAAAGCTGTCTGATTATAACGTGCAGAATGTGAAGAAATGCCACATCGTCCTTCTCCTGAGCGCGGTAGGGCTCGTCGCCTCCTGCACCGCTGCCGCAACGCCCGACTCGGCGCAGCGTACGTACCTCGTGCACCCGGGGGAATCAATCCAGAAGGCAGTGGACTCTGCCAAGGCGGGCGACACCGTGAAGGTGCTGCCCGGTACCTACCACGAGAGCGTCAAGGTGACGACGCCCGGCCTGACCCTGCGTGGCACGGGCACCGCCACCGTCATCAAGCCGGCGGCGAAGGCCGCGAACGACTGCGGCAAGCGAGGCAACGGCATCTGCGTATTGGGCACCAAGACCAAGCGGCTCAAGGGTGTCACCATCTCCGACCTGAAGGTGACCGGCTTCTCCCACACCGGAGTGATCTCCGTAGCCACCGACGACCTGACCGTGCGGGAGGTGACCGCCGAGAAGAACGCCGTGTGGGGCCTCGCCGAAGAGCGCTCCGAGCACAGCACGTACCGGGCGAACACCGCCCGGAACAACGGGGACGCGGGCATCTTCCTGGCCAACACCGTCACAGCCGAACAGGGTGCCGCCGACGCCAAGGGCACGCTGGTCACCGGCAACCGCCTGGAGGGCAACCGGATCGGCGTCACCGTCCGCCGGCTGCGCAACCTGACCGTCACCAGCAACAACGTCACCGGCAACTGCGCGGGCGTCTTCGTCGTCGGCGACGAGAACAAGCCGAGGGCCGGCGCGCTGACCGTGCGCGGCAACCAAGTCGTGAAGAACAACAAGTACTGCGCCAAAACCAAACGGCTGCCCTTCCTGCAGGGCTCGGGCATCATCCTGACCGGCGTCGAGAAGACCGACGTCACCGGCAACGAGGTGACCGGGAACTCCGGCACGTCCCCGCTGTCGGGCGGCATCTTGCTCTTCAAGAGCTTCGTCGGAGCAACCAGCGACAACAACCGGGTCAGGGACAACTCGCTGCAGGACAACTCCCCCGCCGACCTGGTCAACCAGGAGAGCACCAAGAGCGGCAACACCTTCGCCCACAACTCCTGCCGGGCGTCCAGGCCTGCCGGGCTGTGCTGAGGCCGTAACCCGTAGGCCATGTCGTCATATTCCCGTCGCCCGCCCGAAGGACGGGCCCCGCGACATCTGGTGCGTGCGATCGCAAGGAGCGGGAGCGCTCCCGACGGAGGTCCCCTGCTCGAAGCAGCTTGGGGAAGTGCGTGCCCGGCGCCGCGGGGCGGGTCGGAATTTGACGACGCTGCCTCCAGAGCGATGGGGACCGCCCCTTCGTAGGTGTCGAAGTACTCGATGACGACCCCAGTGATCGCCTCAGTCCGTTGCTGCTTCTGCGGGTCAAGCGGCCAAAGCAGGCCAGCGCCTTGTTCTCGGGCAGCGCCGCGTACACAGCGGCCGTGCGGATGCCCAAGCGCTCCAGCTCAGCGGCCTACGGGCTCCCCACAGCCTCCACACTGACGATGCCGGCGCCCAAGGTTGTCCCGCTGCTGTCGACGGCGAGAGGGCTGGCATCCGCCGGCATCAGTGCGGCTCAGCATCCGACCTGCCGACCTGGAGTCGCTGGCCTGGAGCTGCGACTTCTGTGGTGAACGGATCACGTTGAGCCCAGGTGGAGACGCCCTCGTCCTGGACTCGCGGAGCAACGACGGTGCAGGAAGCCACACCCTCATCTCCCACCGGCACTGCCTGGCCGAGCGAATCCGCCCAGAGAACACCGGAGAGCGGGCGCGAGCATTGAAGATCGGGAAGATGTACTGAGGATCGTCAGGGCCGTGCCTACCGGCGTGGCTGAGCTCGACAGCTCATTCGGCGGGAACCGACCGATGGTTCAGAGAAGCGGTGATCTTCCACAACGCGCTGGACATCGCGGAGATCGTGCGCGGCTCCAGGAGGAGGGCCACATCATCGACCCAGAGGACCTGGCACACATCTCGCCGTACCTGATCGAGCACATCCGCCGCTTCGGCGAGTACTCCACCCACGAACTCGGCCTTGAGCCCGAGGCGTACGACCCGCACCTCGATGTCGACTTCAGCTCGCTCCGCGGCGACGATCCGCCCGAGGCCGACGGCTACGGCCAGGCAGCATGACCCCTCGCCCACGGTCTCGGTCAGCCGCTGTTCGTCACCGACTTCGCCGCACCGCACGTACAGGTGCCCGCCGAGCTCCCCGCCTCCCGGGAGCAACTGGAGGGACGGATGCTCGGTGCCCTGGAGGAGTTCGACGCCCACATACCCTGTCCGGAAGGTCATGAGCAAAGCCAGATGCCGGTGCCACAAGCGATGGGATGTCATACATGGATGGTGTCGAGATCGACGAGGGCTTGGTGCGCTCCTTGCTGCAGGAGCAGCATCCGGACCTTGCAGGGCTGGCCATCCGCGAAGTAGCGGGCGGATGGGACAACCAACAGTGGCGCCTCGGGGACGAGTTGGCCGTGCGCATGCCGCGTACGGAACGTGCCCCGGATCTCCTGCGCAAGGAGCGCCGGTGGCTGCCCGTCCTGGCCCCGCGCCTGCCGCTCCCGGTTCCGACCCCTGTACGGATCGGTGAACCGTCCGCGCGTTTCCCGAAGCCCTGGACCATCATGACGTGGGTTCCCGGCGAGCCACTCGACTCCACCTCGATCAGCCGCGGCGACCACGCGGCCGACACTCTGGCGGGCTTCCTCAGGGCGCTCCATGTGGAGGCGCCCGCCGAGGCGCCGACCAGTTCGGACCGCGGCGCTCACCCCAAGAACTGCACGGACGGCTTCGACCACTTCTTTCAAGCCGTCGCCCTCGGCGGCATTGCCGACGAGGTCCGGGCCGTCTGGGACGATGCCGTTGCGGCCCCCGAGTGGGAGGGCCCACCGGCATGGCTGCACGGTGACCTCCATCCCGCGAATGTCGTCGTCTCGGACGGCACGCTCTCGGGCGTGATCGATTTCGGTGACATGTTCGCCGGCGATCCGGCGTGGGACCTCGCGGCCGCGTGGCTGCTCCTTCCCGCGGGTACGGCCTCACGGTTCTTCGACGCGTACGCGCATGCGGACGGGGCGACGATCCGACGCGCCCGAGGGCTGGCTGCTCTGAAAAGCCTTTTCCTCGTCCTCATGGGCCAGAACGGGGAGCGGGGCCTTCCTGGCGGCAAGCCGACTTGGGGACCCGCGGGCCGGGCGGCGCTCGATCGTGTTCTGACATTCAGCTTGGGCCGGCCCTCTCCCTGCGAAGGTGCCGCACCCACGCACAGGCGCTACCCGTAGGTTTTCTGCCGCTGACTGATGAGATGCCATCCGGCGCCGTCCTGTCGGCAAACGTTGTCTGAAGCCAGACGGGAGACGTGCGAGAACAGGCGGGAGCGCCCGGGGACTTCGGCAGGCACTACTTGCGGCACGTTCAAGCCCGTTGGCTGATGCGGGTCGGCCCCGGTCCCTGGGGTGTGGCACCGGGGCCCTCACGTACGTCATCGGCGGCCGGTCGCTGCAGAGGACAGTGCGGAGCGCCTGCTGTGCCCGTGGAGCGGCTCATGGGCCCGGAGAGCGGTCGGGGCGCAGCCGAGAGCGAGCAGCGGCCGCAGGGAGTCGTACAGCGGCCTGCTCGCCGGCCATTGGGCCCGCGTGGCGTTGGGAGCGGGTAGCGGCCAACGCGTCGGCGGCACCCCGTCCTGGTCGCTTGATCAGATGGGCAGGGTCGCAGCCAGCGGTGCACCGATCCGGATGTCGAGGTAGGCCACGAGATCACCTCCGTCGACAGCACCCCTACGCGCGTCGATGTCACCGTCGTCGGCGAACTGCGCAGGCGCGAGATCGGCTTCACCTCGCCGCACGAGCGGCTCGACACCACCACCCCCGGCGGGCGGCTGGTGTTCCACGTATTCGCCGCTCTGGCGGAGTTCATCCGGGAGCTGATCGTCTCCGGCACCCGCGAGGGCCTGGCCGCCACCCGCGCCCGGGGCAAGGTCGGCGGTCGGCCCGGCGTCGTCAACGCGGACATCATCCGCGCCGCCCGGGACATGCTGCCCGACCCCGAGCACTCGATCACCTCGATCGCCCGCCTGCTCGGCGTCAGCCCGGGGACGTTGTACAACCACATCCCCGACTTGCAGGAGCTCCGGGCCGACCGTGTCCCGGCCCAGCTCGAAGGCGGAATCCGATGATCCCCGGCCCGCACCGCACCAAGGGCGGTTCGTTCACAAGGACTTGTGCAGTCTCGACGAGGGCGGCCATGGTCAGCACCGGGTCGAGCACATGTCTGATCTCGGTGGCCCGGGCCGGCGGCAGCTTCTAGGATCTGCGCATGGCAACAAGACTCGTGCAGATCAATATGAAGGCCCAGGACGACTCCCTGCTCGGTCGGTTCTGGGCGGAGGCGCTCGGTTGGGGTGTCGACAGCGAGGCACCCGGTGTGACCAACCTCGAACCCGTGGGCTTCGCCTACCCCGACCCCGTGGCCGTCTGCGTCGACATCGTCGCCCGCCCGGAACCCAAAACGGTGAAGAACCGGGTGCACCTTGATCTGGCCACCACCTCGACCGCCCATCAGGTGGAGTTGGTCGCGCGCCTGAAGGACCTCGGCGCGACGCTCGCCGACGTGGGTCAGGGTGACGTCCCCTGGACGGTCATGGCCGACCCGGAGGGCAACGAGTTCTGTGTCCTGGAGCCCCGTCCGATCTACCGGGACACCGGGCCGATCGCCGCGGTGGTGGTCGACTGCACCGACCCACGAGGGATGGCCCGGTTCTGGGGCGGGGCGATGGACTGGACGCTGCACGAGGTCACCGACGACCATGCGACCATGCGCTCCGCCAAGGGCGTCGGCCCCTACCTGGAGTTCCTCCGCACCCCCGACACCAAGAGCGTGTGGAACCGTGTCCACCTCGACGTCTGCCCCTACCCCGGTGACGACCTGGCAGCAGAAGAAGCCCGGCTGCGCGCCCTGGGTGCCACCGACCCTGGTATCGACCAGTCCGCAATCTCCTGGACGGTTCTGGCCGACCCGGAAGGCAACGAGTTCTGCCTCCTCACCCCTCGCTGACCTCGAGCAACGGCTCCGGCCGTTTGCGGGGCAGCGGCGAAGGCCGCGTGGCGTCAGCGCATGCCGCCGGAGACGGGGATGGTGTCCCCGGTGATCCAGCGCGTGTCATTGGATGCCAGGAAGGCCGCCCTGGACAGTCCGCCCCGCCCCTGGAAGTGGCTGTCCATCGAGCAGGTATCGAGTAGGTGTGGGGTGACTCCCGATCAGGGGGTGGCCGTTTTCAACGAGCGTCATCAATGCCCGCCGCCTCACCGGCGCGAGCGCCCCACCCGGCGCGCTGCGCAGGCGGTGGATGCGTGAACCTCCAGCTCCCGCTCGAGGCACTCGGCCTCCGGGAGAATGCCGCACCGGCCCCGGTCGGCGACCTGCAAGGACAGATCGCCGAACCGCAGGGGCGGCCGCGGGAGGAGGACCCGCCTCGCACACCTGGCGATCACCCGGAAGACCGTCACCGCCCTCTGAGCATTGCTCGCCTGCCCCCGCGCCGGCCGCCCAAGCCCCCTGCGCGGGCAGCGTCACGGATCCGGGCTGCTGTCGGCGACTCGGACGGTCGGCTCAGTGGGTTGACCTTGCCTCATCGGGCTGTGCGGTGCTGGTGGCGCGGGGACTCGCGCAGTGCGAGGCGCAGGATGCAGCGCGTCACGACGAGGCCGGCGATCCGCGCACAGAACGCGCCGGCACGCTCGCGGGCATCCACACCGCCGAGCCTGGCGGCGATCTTGTCGATCATCTCCCGTTCCATCATCTCCTTCACCAGGCCGGCGACGGCCTGATCCTGGGGGCGCCGGACCCGCAGGGTGCCGCAGCCGGCCGCGCAGCAGCCGGCGCGGATGCCACCAGGCACGAGGGGCCGGCACGGGCAGCGGTCCGGGAACGCGGCGGTGAGGGTTGCGGACGGGGCCGGCCGCGGCGGTTGCCGCCGGCCGGACGAGTACTGCTGCCGGGCCGGCACCTGCCGCACGAATCTCACCGTGCGGCAGTCGGCCGGCCCCGCTGTTCGGCGTCCCGCCCGCCACGGCGTGCCGGGTGATCACAGCCTTCCGCAGCACCCCTCAGGCGTCACAGGTCACGTCCTCGGCCGGCAGGCGGCCGGTCGCGAAGTACCTGTTGACGCTCGCATCGACGCAGGCACTGCCGAACACGCCGTACACCGCGTGCTGGTCCGTGCCCCGCAGGGTGACCAGGCGGGAGCTGGGCCAGTTCCGGCGCTGTGCGACGGCGCCCGGGTAGATGGTGCGCGGGTCACCGGTGGCGTTGACGAGCAGCGCCGGGAAGTCGCCCCGGATGGCCGTCGGGGCCTCGCGCGGCGGGGCCCAGAAGGCGCAGGGGCCGATGTTCCGCGTGACGGGAGCGAAGAGCGGGTCCTGTGCCCGGGAGCGCTGGATGTCGCGCCAGTACACCTCCGGGTCGCGCGGCGCGGCCACGTCGCCGCACAGGATCGCCGACTGCACGCTGCCGTAGGCGGAATCGGAGCCCGTGAGCACGAACTTCAGCGTATCGGCGAAGCCCGGACCGGGCCGGACACGCTGCCCCTGGGCGGCACGGCTCATGTCCCGCACGGCCCGCGCCAGGGCGCCGTGGGCATCGTCGTTGTCCTGGGAGAGACCGCTGAAGACGATCGTCGGAACGGTGTGATCGTCCAGCCGGTAGGAGCCCACCTTCAGTGGCGCGCGCGTCGCGGCGGCCTGGATGCGGTTCACCGACGCCAGTACGGCGTCACGGGTGCGGCCCAGACCGTACGTGGTGTTCCGGGCGGCGGTCCACGACGCCCAGTTGGCCAGCGCGTGCCGGTTGGCCGCCTCGGCGCCCCGCAGCAGGCGGGGTGAGTACCGGCCGGGGTCGACCACCCCGTCCAGGACCATGCGGTCGACACGGCCGGGGAACATCGTGGCGTACACCGCGCCGAGGTAACTGCCGTAGGAGTAGCCGAGGTAGGAGATCCTGCGCTCGCCCAGCGCGGCACGGATGATGTCCATGTCGCGGGCGGTGTTGCGCGTGGTGACGTACGGCAGTACCGGGCCCTCGGACGTCCGGCAGCGCTGCGCGAGGTCACGGGCGAACGCCGTCGTGCGGTCGAACCCGGCACGGCCGGCACCCGCACCCTGGATCGAGGTGCCCGTCGGCCAGTGGCAGTCCAGCGGGGTGCTGCGGCCCACGAAGCGGGGGTCCACCCCCACGACGTCGTACCGTGCGCCGACGTCCTTCAGCGCCTGGCGTACCCACGGCGCGTCGCCGAGCGTCTGGCCGCCGGGGCCGCCGCCGTTGAGCAGCAGCGGGCCGACGCGGTGAGGGGTGTCGGTGGCCCGGATCCTGGAGATCGCGACGGTGATGGTCCGCCCGCCGGGGTCGTCGTGGTTCAGGGGGACGGTGACGTCGGCGCACTCGGCGCCGGCCTGGTGGAGTTCCTTGCCCGTGTCGTCGTCCGGGCCCTGGACACAGCTCTTCCAGGCGAGGTGCTGGTGGTGGAAGCGGGTCAGAGGGCCGCCGGCGCCCGTGGCCGCGGTGGCGGCGGGCGCGGACAGCAGGGGGACGGCCAGGGCGAGGGCCGCGCAGAGCGCGGTGCGGCGGTTCATGAAGATGTCCTTCTGGAAGGGCGGTCCTCGCAGAACGCGGTCTGCACGACGTCGAGGAAGTTCTGTTCGGCCTGGAGCGTGGAGGGCACTTGGTTGAGCGCGACGGACACGCTGCGCCCGTCCGGACCGACGGCGGTGAAGGCGCGATGGCCGCCCGGTACGGTCCCCGCGTGCCCCCACCACGCGCCGCCGCAGCGCAGCGGGGTCGAGATCAGGCCGAGGCCGTAGCGGGCCCCTGGCCAGATCCGGTCGGGATCGGCGGCCACGGTCTGCCGCATCGCCGCCAGTTGGGCCGGGGGCAGCAGGCGGCCGGAGAGCAGGGCATGGGCGAAGCGCGCGAGATCGGCCGGTGTGGAGACGAGCGCGCCTCCGACGCCGCCGAAGGTCATGTTCCAGGCGGTGCCGTCGACACGGCGGCCGTCCTGGTCGGCGAAGTAGCTGCGGGAGTGCTTCCCGCGGAGGCGGATGTCGTCGCCCGGCCAGTACGTGTCGCGCAGCCCGAGCGGGCGCAGGATGCGGCGGGTGATCTCCGCCTCGGGGGCGTTGCCGGTGACCTCACGGATGAGCAGGCCCGCGATCAGGTAGTTCGTGGTGGCGTAGTGCCAGGAGGACTGCGGACGGGGGAGTTCCAGGGCGCGGGCGACGAGTTCGCGCGGCTCGAAGTGGCGTCGCCGCATCCGTTCCGGGTGGTCCCATTCGGGTGCGTCGAGATGGTCGGGCAGCCCGCTGGTGTGCTGCAGAAGCTGCCGCACCGTGATCCGGCGGCCGTCATGACCGTGGGAACGGATCAGGCCGGGCAGGTGGCGGTCCACCGGGGCGTCGAGCGACAGCCGGTGCTCGGCGACGAGTTGGAGCACGACGGTGGCGGTGAACGTCTTGGTGACGCTGCCGGCGCGGAGGCGGTCGGTCGCGTTCATCGGGCGTTTGGTGCGCAGGTCGGCCGTTCCGGAGGTCTGCGTCCAGCGGGTGCATGACGGCCCGTCGGGGTGCGCGGGGTCGGTGACCAGGACAGCGGCTCCGACGATGCCGTCGTGCGCGACCAGGGTCCTCACGGCCTGTTGCAGTTGCCGGTGGTCACCGCAGTGGGCGGCTGCCGGTGGGCGGGGTCGTGGGAACGCCGCCGGAGCGGCGGACAGGACCAGGCCGGCGACCACGGCCGCGACGCCTGCCCGCCGGACGGTCGGGGGTAAGGAAAGCATGGTCAGCCATGGTAGGCAGGCCCGGGCGAACGCTCACTGCGGAGGGCAGGTGTCTTGCGAGGGGTGCCGGCCCCCGGTGGCGGCCTGTGGTCTTCCCCACCTCCCACCTCCCACCTCCCGCCTTCCCGCTGTCGGCGACGCGTGGTGTTCCCGCTCGGCGATCGCGAGGACCGAAGCGCCCATGCGGCCGAGAGGCAGGCTTTGAACCTTACGGAACAGACCAACTCCTCAGCCCATATGCCATGAATGGGGCATTG
This sequence comes from Streptomyces triticisoli, assembly GCF_003270085.1. Lineage (GTDB taxonomy): Bacteria > Actinomycetota > Actinomycetes > Streptomycetales > Streptomycetaceae > Streptomyces > Streptomyces triticisoli. The sequence continues at coordinate 56,091 of NZ_QFDQ01000068.1, forward strand.
CCCCGCGCCGAGCTCCGCAACTTCCGTACGGACCTTGGGTGACCGAAGCTTCTTGTGGCGTCATGAGTCCTGCTGCTGGAGCCCCCGACCCCTACGCCGTCCTGCACGCATGGCTGTCCGGGACGTACGCCCCGACGGCCAGGAAGTCCGCGGCCGCTCCTGGGACGACGACACCCGGTACCGCTACGGCCTCCTCCTCGCCGGCGTCGACGCCCCGCCCGGATGGACCCACGACTGGTTCACCTGCATCGGCGACCTCGTCCGGCACTTCAAACCCCTGCACATCCAGGACTGCGCCGCCCGCCTGACGAACCTCGACGGCACCCCCACGGCCGACTCCTCCCGCGGCCGCGCCGTCTCCGCCATCCGCTCCTTCTACGCCCACGGAGAAGTGCGCTCGGCGGAACGGAACCGCACACTGCGCACAGCGGGGCTCGGCCTGTGCACGGCACGCATCCTCTCCGCGGCACTCGCCTCCTCGACGGCCATGGTCGGCGGACACGGCCTCTCCCCGGTGCTGTCCTACGCCGCACTGTGCGCTGCGACGGGCCGGGGTCTGGTGCGCCGGCTGGAGCGGGTGGTGACGGTCTGCACACCGACAGTGCGCGACGGTCGCAGGCCGCGACTGCTGCTGTGTGCGGTACCGGTTCTCTGCGCGGCAGGGACATGGCCTGCGCTGCTGTACCTGCTGCATCTCCCCGAGGCGACGCTGTACGCCTCCTCGTTCGTGGCTCCGGGCCGGCCCGGAGCAGTCGTGTTCTTCCTGGCCGTACAGCACATGAGCCAAGTGGGCACGGCCGCTTGGGTGTCACTGGCGATCGTGACCGCATACGTACTGCTGCTCGCCGGACAGGGGTGGTCCTGGCGGCCGTCGGCCGTGGCCGCGCGTGGTGAGTTCGTCCCGGTCAGGCCGCCGGGGTGGCTGTGGGCACGGCTCGGCGCCCCTGCCGGGCTGGTGGCCTCGGTGCTCCTCACCCCCTGGTGCTGCTGTACACGCTGAGCACCTGGAAGGTGGCGCTCCGGACGTTGATCGCAGCTGTACAGATGGCGGCCGCCCTGTGGGCCGGGCGCGGCCCCGCCTGCTGCCCGTCGCACGGGCTGCGCTCGCCGCCTACGGCGCCGGCGTTGTCGCGATGGTCGGCTGGGCCACGCAGATTGCTCTGCTCGGCTGCGCGGTGGGCACGAGCGCCTGTCACCCGCTGCCGCAGCCGAGCATGCTGAAGCCGGGCATGAAGACCGCGGCACCCGGAGCGCTGCTCGCCGCAGGCGTCTGCGCAGCACTGTACGCGCGGCGCGAACGCAGGCATCGCCGCGAGGCCGCAACTCGTCCCCTCGGGGCGCCGTTGACGAGCGGCGGGCCACACAGGTGGCCCCGACCACCGCTGAACCAACGGTCTGAGCATCACAGGCAGCCGCCTTGCCCCGGGGACAGCGTTGGGAGTCCGGGGCGGCCGATGTTGCCGTTGCCGGGGACCCTCCCGGTGGCGAGCTGCTCCCGGGTGGGCCCCGGACTCCCAGCACAGACACCGGGGACACGGCGAACCCGCGGAATGTTGCGCAAACGCCGCCGTCTGCCAGCTCGCGCAGAGCCGGTTTCGCCAGGCGATCTACGCCGGGACAAGGACGGTAAGCCATTCCGCTTCGCGTGGCCGGTACCCGTACCGATCCCACAGGCCCGACACGATCGCCGGGACGTGGCCGGCCCCGTAGACGATGGCCACCCGGATCGGCTCGTCGCCGCGCTCCGCATGGATCTCGCCGAGCACGGCGAGCAACCGCCGGTCGCGCCGACCGGTCATCGCGTGCTTCACAGGATCGTCGGCCATCATCTCCGCCCGCAGTGTCGACGGCAGATCCTCGACCACCAGATCCTCATCGAGGAAGGCGCGCGGACCGCGCAGCGCGAACACCAGGCCCATCACGGGAGCCGCGACCATGAGCAGCAGGTACGTCCACCGCGGCAGCGTCTTCAGGTCCGCGATCGCCTCCGCCGCGGTCACATCCGGGTTGACGACCGGCACGCCCTCGGGAAGCAGCAGCTCCTCGCGCTGCTCCTGCAGGCCGTTGCGCCGTCGGCGTGGGGCGAACCGGTAAGCGAGCGTGAGGGCACTCACTCCGACCGACTTCCCTCGGATTCCCTCGATGACTATGAGGTCGCATTCCCTGAGCCTGATGCGGACCTGGGAGTAGAAGGTCGGCGAAGCCACATGAAGCATCGGGAAGATCACGAATTCAAGTGGCGTTCCTGTCCGCCTCATGGTGATCACAGCAGATCGGACGGCATAACCGGTCACCTCGATGATCTGCATGATTCCCCCGCGAACCTCGCCCGGTCTCTCTTCCACCCGTACCAGGACACGAGCCCGCCCAGGGCCGCGGTTCCCCCGGCGCAAGCCGTGTCGCCGGACAGTGGGGTATCGATCAGGCACTCCCGCGACACCACCTGGCCGCCGACCACCCTCGGCAGCACGTGATCAAACCGGCCACAACGCGAAAACGACGCAGCCCTGGCCCAGTTGTGCGACATCCCGCGGGTTCGCCGTGCCCCTCGGTTCCTTGGCATGGGGCCTGACCAGGCACCTCGTCGCCCTCGACCTGTGCGTCTGTGCGTCTGTGCAGGGATCATGATGGTTCTTCGGGAATCCCGAAGAACCATCATGATCTATGCGGATCCCTCGCTCCCGTCTGACGGGTTGACCTGCGGCAACGGGAGATGGCAGCCAGGACGAACCCGCGGAATGTCGCACAACGGATACAGGGGGAGGCGCGGTCAGGGCCCTGACGCGATGATGACCGACACTGTCTTGGCGAGGGCCATGAGCGGCACCGTCGACTCGCCTCTGCCCCCTCTGCCGGATCGTGTCGCAGAGCTTCTGTCTGAAACGCCCTGGACATCGCGGAGATCGTGCGCCGGCTCCAGGAGGGGGGGCCGGATCGTGGCCCCCGAGGACCTGGCCCGCATCTCCCCGTGCCTGACCGAGCACATCCGCCGCTTCGGGGAGTGCTCCACCCACGAACCCGGCCTCCAGCCCGAGGCGTACGACCCGCACCGGGACGTCGACTTCAGCCCGTTGCGCGACGATGATCCGCCCGGAGCCGACGGCTACGGCCGGGCCGCCTGACCCGCAACCCCAGGACCAGCGGACCGGGGCCAGGGGGGGGCCGCGTCCCGCTGCGCGACCTGGACACGCTCCGTGAGGAAGACGGAGGCGGGCAAGAACGAGCGTTGCATCCCGGAGGCGGAAGCCGGGGCGGGGCAGCCCGGATGCCATGGAATGATCCGAGTTGGACGACCCATGTCCGCACTGCGACGGTCAGGCTGTCTCGGGATCGTCATGATGACTGGTTACGGCGTCAGGACGTGCCGGGAGTGCAAGAGCTCGCGTAGGCGGCAGCCCGGCTGTGACGCTTCCTCCGGCAGTCGGCTGTCGTCACGTGGTTGATCTGCTCGCCGGGACGCTCCGCGACGTGTCGGCGACCCTGTAGGGTCGCGGGTCGGAGCCGGGCGGCGCGGTCAGCCCTTGACCGTCATGCTCTCGACGCCGGGAAAACCCTTGTCCCACCAGTGCCCATAGCGCCGGTATACGACCGGCTCACGGACGGCGAGCAGCCTCCACAGCCGCTCCGCCTCTTCGGCCAGACCTTGCCACGCGACCTTGCCGAGCTTGTGGAAGGCTGTCAGCTCCAGCCCGCCGTCGCCGGCCCGCCACACTCCGGCGACCTGCCCGTCGACAAGCAGGCAGGGCAGCACGTCGCCGTTGCGCCGGACGACCAGCGGCCGGTACTCCTCGGGCACGAGCCGACCGGGGCCGGCGTGGGCCAGCAGCGTGCTGTCCCACATCGGCAGCAGCCGCGGCGGCGCCGGGGTGTCCTCGGCCGGCACGGTCGCATCCGCCAGGTCGAACAGGGCGGCGCGGCCCGGGCCCGCCACCCGCACCACCCGGTCGCCGAGTTCCTGCAGCGCCTGCGTGATCACGGGACGCGTGAGCAGGGTGAACCGGGCGAAGTCCGGGGCCGACGCGGGCCCGAACGCCCGCAGGTAGGAGAGCAGCAGCCGCCGTACCCCCGCGCCCGCGTCCTGCGGCGCGGACCCGGGGGCCGCCGCCGGGGAGGCGAAGTAGGCGTTCGGCTGCGTGAACGACCACGGGCCGCCGGTCGGCGCGTGATGCGCCGCCGCGTACGTCCGCAGCGCCCACCACACGCGGTGCGCGTGCTCGCCGAACCGCCCAGTTATTTCGTCCTGCACCTCGGCACCGGTGCGGGGGCGCGCCAGGAACCCGGCGAGCTCCGGGAGCAGTGCGTCGGCGTCGGCGTGGGTCAGCCCGGTGGCGGTGAAGCGGCGGTCGTACAGCCGCGCCGCCCGCAGGCTGCTCAGCATGGCGGCGTGGTAGGGCGCGTAGTCCTCGGCGTGGACGGCGTGCAGCGTGATCCGCATGAGGGACGCCTTCACGATCCGGCGCTCCGCGAACGCCGCGTCGAGATCCTCGGGCGCGAAGTCCCGCACACGGTTCCACAGCGCCAGGTACGGCGACGCCGGTTCCTGCGCCTGCAGAGCGCAGACCCGGCGGACCGCCTCCGCCACATCGAGGCGCCGGCGTTCGAGCAGGAACTGACGCTCCAAGGTGGCCAGGGCGAGCTGTCGCGCGGTGAGGATCATGCGTGGATTATGCGGCTCCCGACCGACTGACGTTTCCTCGGCGATTATCACTTCCAGGTTCTGTTGAGAGCGAGGGCGGCGCGGGCGATGTCGCCGATCCGGCTCGGGCTGAGGGCGACCCCGCCGGACTCCGAGACCCCGGCCGCTCGAAAATGGCGATCGACCGGCTGATCGCGCGGCGTGAGGTGCACCTGCGGGAGAAGACGCTGTGGCGGATGCTCCATGAGACCGTCGCCCGCGTCGAGGAGATCCTGGGCGTCAACACCGAGGAGCTGGACCCGGCCGGGCGCCGTGCTCCGGTGAAGGTCAAGGCGCTCGTCCTCGTACGCGTCGCCGCGGTGCCGTCCCGTGAGGGCTTCGTCCTGGAGGCGGTCCACTGGGACGTGGGTACCGCCCGGCTGCTGCCCGCCTTCTCAAGGGCCGTACTTGCGGCCCGTGTTCGTCACCCACCGCAAGCCAGGTCCCGGCGAGGTCGTCAGCCCGCGCGACATCTGCCCGGACACCGGGCTCGCCCGCCTCTCCCACGGGCAGGCCCGGATGCCTCTGGACGAGCACGCGGCCCTTGGGCGGCGAGCCGGGCACGGGCTGGGACCTCATGGGTGGCGGCACTCCGGTCTGACCCCACCGGCGAGGGCGGGCGGGACGAGCCTGCTCATGCTGATGGCGAAGTCCCGGCACAAGAAGGCGGAGAACGTACGGAAGGATTTCCACCCTCCCCGGAGGCGACCGCCGCAGTCACCAGCCTGCTCGCGCCGGGCGACCGCCGACGCTGAGCACGGGCGGGTTTCCTCCCGTACTCTCCTTCGCTGTATAGGGGGCGTGGCTGCAACTCACCTGCGTGCATGCGATGTTCCCGAAGTCCGCCAGGACCTCCTCCCGTGGGGACACTGTCAGGATCGTCATCCCACTGCTCAGGGTCCCACTCATCGCCGAGAGTCGGCCGCATGCGCCACAACCCGGCCAGGGGCGGGTCCGTGGACGACGAAAGGCCCCGCCTCTACGATGAACCGATGGCGTCGATCAAGCAGTTCCAAGTCACCTTCGACTGCGCGGAACCTGAGCGCGTCGCTCGTTTCTGGTGCGAGGTGCTGGGGTACGTCGTACCGCCGCCGCCGGAGGGGTTTGCCACGTGGGACGATTTCGACCGCTCGCTGCCGCCTGGGCATCAGGGGTCGGCGTTCGCCTGCGTTGATCCCTCAGGCGTGGGTCCGCGCCTGTTCTTCCAGCGCGTTCCCGAAGGGAAGGTCGTCAAGAACCGGCTGCATCTCGACGTGCGGGTCGGCACCGGGCTCGTGGGGGAAGAGCGCCTGGCCGCACTCGAGGCCGAGTGCGCACGCCTGGTCGCGCTCGGCGCGGCACGCGTGCGACTGCTGCGTGCCGACGGCGTCAACGAGTCGTGCCTCGTGATGCAGGACATCGAGGGCAACGAGTTCTGTCTCGACTGAGGGGCCGCGAACATGGCCTCGTTCTGTCCCCGTGGGCCAAGACGAAGAACCGCCCCGATCTGTCAGGGTGCTGTGGCGCAGATCGCCGGACCAGGCGCTCGGGACGGGCGAGCCGTCCGGCCGGTTCGACGGATTACGACAAGTTCGATGAGACGGACCCGGTGGTCTGCGTCTCACCGAGTCTGGCGCACCGCACGGCCCAGCGGCGACGCTCTGCGCCAGGCCGGATGCGAGAGGACAGCAGCGCTATTCCGCAGCGGCAGGCTCCTCGGCTGCGAGAATGGCGGTCAGTAGACCGGGAAAGCGCTGTTCCAGCTCCGTTTCACGCAGCTCGCTGTAGCGCGAGGTGCCTTCCTCGAACTGCGAAATGACGCCGCTCTCCCGCAGGACCTTGAAGTGGTACGTCGAGGTCGACTTGGACACCGACAGCCCGAACGAGCTGCAGTTCATGGGACGGCCGGCCCGGGCGAGGGAGCGCACGATGCCCAGCCGCAGCGGTTCCCCGAGGGCACGCAGAACCAGGTGCACCGGGATCTCGCGCAGGTCGGGGTGGGGCAGGGCCTTCTTGGCGGGCGCACGTCTGACATGGGTGGACACACGAGGAGTCTACGTCGGTCGCCAGGCAGTGGTACGTTGAATCTCGTAGTACGAAAAAATTACGACAATGGTCTGGGCGCCGCGCGGGCACGCATGAGCACGCGCCGTGCGCGGGCAGGCCGAGTCGAGAACTGTCGCATACGACCAAGGCGCAACGGAGAAACCCTTGACCGACCCCGCCCCGCAGCACGGCGCGACCGATGACCTGCTGTTCACCCCCTTCGACCTTGGCGGTGTCCGCCTGAGCAACCGCACCGCGCTGGCCCCCATGACGCGGATCAGCGCCACCGAGGACGGCCTGGTCACCGACCGCAATGCGCGCTACTACGCAGGATTCGCCCGCGGCGGGTTCGCACTGGTCATCACTGAGGGCGTCTACCCCGACACGGAGTACAGCCAGGGCTATCTGCACCAGCCGGGGCTCGCGACACCGGCCCAGGGCGAGGCGTGGCGGCCGGTGGTCGAGGCCGTGCACGCGGAGGGCGGCGCCATATTCGCCCAGCTCATGCACGCAGGCGCGCAGGCCCAGGGCAACCGCTTCCGCCAGGCAACGGTCGGTCCCTCCGCCGTGGCGCCACGCGGCGAGCAACTCTCCTTCTACCGGGGCAGCGGTCCCTACCCCACGCCGAGGGCCCTGGACTCCCGCGGGATCGCGGACATCCGCCGGGGCTTCGCGGACGCGGCCCGCCGCGCGGCCGCAGCGGGCTTCGACGGTGTGGAGGTGCACGGCGCGAACGGCTACCTGCTCGACCAGTTCCTCACCGACTACCTCAACCAGCGCGAGGACGGGTACGGCGGCGGCGTCGAAAACCGCGTGCGCCTGGCGGCCGAGGTCGTGGACGAGGTGCTCCAGGCCGTGGGCTCCGATATCGCGGTCGGCATCCGCATCTCCCAGTCCAAGGTCAGCGACTTCCACCACCGCTGGGCCGGCGGCATCGAAGAGGCCGAGACCATTTTCACCACCCTGGCCCGCACCGGCGCGCACTTCCTGCACACCACCGAATACCGGGCGCTCGGCCCAGCCTTCTCCACCGGTACGGAAACCCTGGCCGAGCTCGCGAAGAAGTTCAGCGGGTTGCCGGTGATCGCAAACGGCCACCTGGAGGACCCGGAGGCCGCCCGTGCCGTATTGGAGTCCGGGGCTGCCGATATCGCCGCGCTCGGCAAGGGCGCTCTCGCACAGCGGGACTGGCCCCACCGGGTGCGTGACGGTCTTGAGTTCGCGACCGAGCCGCACCCCGACACCCTCGGACCGCTCGCCGACATCAAGGACTGGGAACTGGCCCTGTGAACGCACCGACCTGACCGACGAAGTGGTCGTTGCGGCGGTGGGCGAGACTCGGTACCTGCCCCGCCGCGCGCTCGCCGGCCCCACCCCGCCGGCACCGCGCGAACGGCTCACCGCCCACCGGGCCGACGCCCTGCGCACCGCCGCCGACCGCTACCGCGGCTTCCCCCACCCCGAACGCGCCCGCGGCCGTACGGGAGGGCGCCCCACCGTCGTCAACGAGGACCTCGTCCGCACGGCCCGCGCCATGCTGCCCGACCCGGCCAACAGCGTCACCACCCTCGTCGAGATCCCCGGCGTCTCCGTCGGCACGCTCTACCACCACGTCCCGGAGCTGAAAGAGCTCCAGAGCTCCTGCGTCCCGCGCCAGTTGGAGGGAACCAGCCGACCGATCCCCACTGCTCGACGATCTCCTCAAGGCGTTGCGCGGCTGGTGGCGGTGCGATGCGGCCGGCGTCGAGGCCGGGGGAGTGCTGCCGGTGCCCCTGCCCTGCCACGTCGTGGCCGTCCTGACTGGCCCTTCAGAGCCGCGACCGTAGACCAGGCATGGTGGCCGGTGGCCCAGGTGTCGTCGATGCGGAGGACGCTGTCGCTGAACCTTCCCCCTGTGCCGGGTCGGACCGCACCTTCTCATGATCCGCCCCTGGAGCGCCTGCCGGTTTTGGAGAGGCACGCCGATCCGGCACCACAGTGGTTTCCCGCTGCTCCTTGCCCGCGTGGGTTCACCGCACCCAGTCCCCGCTCGCGGACCGGCTGATTCCACCCACGCTCACAGGCAGTAGCAGGAAGCACTCAAAGGCTCACGAACCGCCCTCTTAAAACCCGCCGCATGGTGTTCGCCGTCCGTGCCGTCGAGCTTTACGACAGGAAGAAGTTCCCCAGTAAGAAGGTCTACGGCAGTTCCGGCCGGCCCGAACTCCGGTTGATCACCTGCGGTGGCGGCTACACCAAGCGCACCGGCTACCTGAGCAACATCGTGGTCTACGCGACGCTGACCGCGGTGACGTAGCCGGCCGAACGGGCGCTGACCGCTGGACGCGGACGCCGACTACTGCGTAGGCACAACGTCGCCCGCCGTCTACTCGGATGTCTTCACCGCGGCGGTCGCGGAACCCGTGTCGAACTCCCTCCACTCAACCAGTCCGGGGTCGACCGTCCCCGTTCGAAGACGGACCCTGGCACCCGGCCGGTTCTGCATGGCGGGTTCCCGCCTCGGCGCAGGCGGAGAAGGCCGGTTGCAACTTTGTGAGCCCGGATTCCTTCTCTCGGTGTGGTGGGTTGTGTGGTGGGGGCGGGGTTTGTCCGTGGTGGTTTTCGGTGGGTGGCGGGAGAGGTGGCGGGGGTGGCCTTGTTCCTTCGGTTCTGGTGGGGGATGCCGGGGACGGTGTCGTCGGTGTCGGCGGCCCGTCAGGGGGTTTGGTGTGTGAGGGGTGTAGGGGGTGTGGGGGGTCAGTTTTTCTGTGGTACGGCCATCTCACCGAGGCGTGACCAGTCGTCCTGGGGGACGGTCACGTTCACGATGCGGGGCGTCTCCGCGAGGTGACGCGGCAGTGCCTCGCAGGCCGTCCGGAAGTGGTCGGAGCCGACGTGCGCCGCGCCGGCCTCGTCGTCGCGGAACGCCTCGGTCAGGACGTACTCCGTCGGGTCGTCGACGCTGCGAGACCACTCGAACCACAGGCAGCCCGGTTCGGCGCGGGTCGCCCGGGTGAACTCCGCGGTGATCTCGGGCCAGGCGTCCGCGTGTTCGGGCAGGACGCGGAACTTCGCGGTGATGAAGATCATCGATGTTCCTCACAGACGGTGCGTGTGCCCGGTGGCCCGGGCCCTTGCAGGATTCCCGCTCAGGGGACGAGGATCGCGCGTCCGCGGACCCGGCCCGCGTACAGGTCGGTCAGGGCGTCCTGGAAGCGGTCGAGCGGGTAGGGGGTGGTGTGCAGGCGGACCCGCCCCTGGGCGGCGAGCACCATCAGCTCGCACAGGTCGTTGTGGGAGCCGACGAGGTTGCCGATGAAGTTGATCTCGTTGGAGATGATGTCGATGGTCGGTACGTCGATGTTCTCGCCGTATCCGACCACGTGGTAGTCGCCCGCGCGGCGCAGCATGCGCACCCCGTCCCGGGTGGCGCCGCCCTCGCCGACGAAGTCGATCACCACCTCCGCTCCCCGGCCGCCGGTCAGGTCCAGCACCTGCTCGACCTGTCCCCCGTCGGCGACGACGCCGTGGTCGGCGCCGAGGGAGCCGGCCAGCTTCACGGCGTCGGGGTTGCGGTCGACGACCACGATCTCGGCGGCCGTCAGGGCTTTGAGCACCTGCACGCCGATGTGCCCGAGCCCGCCGGCGCCGATGACCGCGCAGCGGTCGCCGGGCCGCAGCTTCCGGGCCGCCTTGGCCACGGCGTGGTACGCCGTGAGGCCGGCGTCGGCCAGGGCCGCGACGTCGGCCGGCTCCAGGCGGTCGTCGATGCGGACCACGCTGCGGGCGGAGGTCTTCAGGTACTCGGCGTAGCCGCCGGCCGTGTCGATGCCGGGGAAGAGGCTCTGTGCGCAGTGGACGTCGTCACCGGACCGGCACGCCCGGCACAGCCCGCAGGTGATCAGCGGGTGGACGATGACCTTGTCGCCCTCGGCGACGTTGGTGACGGCGCCGCCGACCGCGTGCACCCAGCCGGCGTTCTCGTGCCCGATCGTGTAGGGCAGTGTCACCCCGGACTTCTCCGCCCACTGCCCTTCCAGGATGTGCAGGTCGGTCCGGCACACGCCGGCGCCGCCGATCCTGACGACCACGTCGTATGGGCCGGTGACCGAGGGTTCCGGCACGTCGGTCATCTCGGGGTTGCGGCCGTAGCCGACGACCTGGACTGCTTTCACGAGGCCTTCTCCCTGGGAGGCGTGGCGGGCCGCGGATCCGTGGCCCGGGGGGACTGGTCGGCCGCGGACTCCGGGTAGCGGGTCCGCAGCAGACCGCGGCAGAAGTGGGCGTTGCCGTCGATCGAGATGCGGATCGCGCGGGCGAACCGCAGGCGCAGCGGAATCTCGTCCGGCGGGAAGGGGCGTCCGTCATCGTCGACGAGGACGGGCTCCGAGGGTGCCGTGCCGAGACCGAGCGCCTCACGCCGGCGCAGCAGCGCGCGGGTCGCGGCGGTGTCGGGCAGGTCGCCGAGCACCACGTCGTGTAGTTTCACCTCGGTGAGCGTGGGGTCCTGCCGCAGCAGCGCGGTGAGGGCCCGCTCCATCGCCGCGGCGTGGGCCTTGAGCCGGAAGACGAGCCGCAGTTCCTCCAGGCTTTCCTCGGCCTCGGCGCCGAACGTACCCCGGTACCCGGCGTCGGCGGCCAGGCCGCGGTTGATCAGGTCGGAGTCGTGGTGGTCGTCGAGCAGGACCGTGACCGGGCCGGCGTCCGGCAGGGCGGCCAGGACGTCCTTGGCGTCACAGGCCATGAGGTAGGCGAAGTTCGGGGAGCAGAAGGAGGTGGGCAGCCGCAGGTGCACCGTCAGCCCGTGGTCGGGGCCGGCCTCGACGGAGCGGACGAAGCCGAGGTCGGTGATGGGTTCGTCCAGCTCGGGGTCGAGGACCGCGTCCAGCGCCTCCCTGGCCCGCTGCTCAAGTGTTCCGGTGGGCATGTCACGCCTCCGTGGGCTGCGCCGCGACGGAGGCGGCCCCGGCCGGGCCAGCGGCCTCGCTCGCGGCCGGGCCCGGGGTGGTGGCCGCGACCTCGGCCCCGGCGGGCACCGGGATGTCGTACATGGCCGCCGCGTTCAGGCCGAGGATCTTCTTCTTCTGCTCGACGGTGATCGGCGGGTACTCGTCCTGCATGTCCTCGGGGATCTGGAAGTCGACGAACCGCTCGATCAGCCATCGGGGCGTCCACAGCGCGTAGTCGCTGGAGAACTGGATGCGGTTCTCGTCCAGCCAGTACAGCAACTCTCCGATGATCTGCGCGAAGTAGCGGGGGCGGGTGTGGATGAACGGGATGGCGACCGCGAGCCCGGCGTGCACGTTGGGCTCCTGGGTGGCGATCCAGCAGAAGTCCTCCAGCCGGGGCAGCCCGCAGTGCTCGACGACGAAGTTCAGCTCGGGGAAGTCCGTCGCGGCCTTGTCGACGTCCGCGACGTCGAAGGCGTCACGGTCCAGCGGCCGGATCGTCGGCCCCTTGTGGACGTGGATGTTCTTGATGCCCAGTTCCTGGGCCATCTCCAGGTAGCGGTAGGACCACGGGTCGTCCAGCTTGTAGCCGCGCGAGTCGCCGTGCCACTCCGCGGTGTAGAGCTTGGCTCCCTTGAGCTGGAACCGGTCGGCGTCCCGCCGGAGCTGGTCGAGGCCCCGCTCCTCGTACCGGGGGTCCCAGCAGTGGTTGTAGGTCAGCTTGTCGGGGTGCTGCCGGGCCAGCGCGAAGGCCTCCTCGGTCTGCCCGAAGCCGTTGCGGTAGAAAGCGCTGAGCAGGGCGGGCTGGAAGATCGCGTGGTCTACGTACCCGTCGACGAAGAGGTCCTTCATCAGCCGCTGCCCGCCGTAGTAGAGGTACTCCTCGTACGGCCACACCTCCGACTCGGGGCTGAGGTTGCGGTGGTAGTCGTAGAAGCAGTCGATGAACTGCTTGCCGTGGATGTTGAGCTGGTTGTCGGGGCGTGCGTCCCACAGCGCGATGTGCGCGTCCACGATGAAGTAATTCTCGCCGTCCTTGCTGTACACGTCGGCCTCCGTCCCTGTGAATGCCTCGTGCCACAAAGTCGACGTTAGGCACGGAGCAGGGAGCCTGCGAGTCGTCGGCTGTCTCACTTTGAGAGGGCGGTTCATGAGTTGATATCCCTTTTAGGGTGGGGCTGGGGCAGGGCTGCTGGTCGCGGGCCTTGACCGGCTGCTGTCGCCGGGCGAAGTTGCCGGTGTCGATCTCGGTGAGCATGCCGAGTCTGACCAGGCGTTTCAGCCTGGCGCGGGGGCCCTCGATGTTCTTCGGCAGCAGTTCGTGGTCGAGGGCTTCGCGGACGTCGCGGGCCCGAAAGGGGGCCGGTGGCCTGGTGGAAGGCGGCGAGGATGCGGGGGTGGTCCGGGTGGTCCGGCAGATCCGGTGAGGCCGGCCGGGCGGGGAGCCGGTCGGCGAGGGCGGTGACGGTCTTCCGGGTGATCACCAGGTGCTCGAGGTGGGTCTCGGCCTCCCGCAGCCGCCCCTGCACTTCGGTGATCTGTGTGCGCAGGTCGTCGGCCAGGGTCCGGGCGGCGTCCTTCTGGACGTCGAGTGCCTCGCGCAGGGGCTGGATGGTCACGCAGGCACCGCCTGCGCCTCGCGCCGGGTGGCAGTGTGCGTACCGGTGGGCCGGCGGGCCCTGACGTGGGTCATCGCCCAGTGGGCACGGGAGGCGGAGGAGGCCGGGGTGGTGCTCGTAGGCGCGGACCAGGCGCCGGTGCGGTATCAGGATCCCGGAGGTCTGCTCGACCCTCCACCGCTTCGGCTGCGGCACGAAGCCGGTGTCCTGCGGGTTGCGCTCGACGGTCTCGACGCCGATGTCCAGGCCGACGCCGTGCAGGGCGACCTGGTTCTGGAGGTCCCGGCCGACCAGGGCCTTCCCGGCGGTGTTGCCGGTGTGCGCGGCGGCACCGTCCAGCAGGGCGATGCCCGCGGCGTCGTCGTAGATGTCCGCGGCCGGCACGGTGACGGCGATGACCAGCCCGCGCACGTCCACGGCCGGCCCCCGCGTGCGGCCGGGCACCTTCTTCGCCGGGTCGAGGCCGGTCGTGGCGGCGGGGACCCCGGCAGCCACGTGGGCACTCTGGGTGGCCAGCACCGCCCGGGCCGGGTCCTGTCATCGGCGGGCCTTCTCGCGGACCTGGCAGCGCGGGAGTTCGTGGATGACCTGGTCGGTTCCGTCGTCGTGCCGGGCGGCGAAGTAGGAGGACGTCGCGCTCTTCGGCGGCAGGTCGTGCGGGAGGCAGGCCCATTGGCAGCCGGTCCGGCCCTGGTGGAGGATCGCGTTGACGATCTCCCGCATCGCATAAGCGCCCTGGTGGCCGCTCACCGAGCGGTGCCGGTCCTTCCACGCGGTGATCACCGGCTCGATCAACGACCGCTGCTCGTCCGGAAAGTCACTCGGGTACGGCCTGCGTCCATTGACCTCATCACATCAACAGATCGGCGGCCTCGGACTGGCGGATTCCGCCCACACCCACACCCTCAGGCGACGACAGAACTGCTCAAACGCTCACGAACCGCCCTCTGGGACTGCCGACTTTCGCCGTCCCGATACCTGATCGTGCAGCAGCCACCGAGCCGCTGTGGGTGCATACCTCAACACCGCAACGCGCTGCTGATCTCCTTGCCGCCCATGGCCTGGCTGTCCTCTGGGGCAAGCCCGGGACCGGACGTCGCATCTCCGCTGTCCGCGCCTTGCAAACCCACCTCGCACCCCTCGCGGAACCCCCCCTCCCTCTTCGATCTCGCTGCGGGCTGGGAGGATGACGAGACACCCGGGCAAGACGTCCTGCCACAGCCTGGACCTGGCTGCGGCTACTTGAACGATGCAGCTTCCCGCCCTCTCTCCCCATTGGCCTCCCCTGCCCTCACTGCTTGGGCAGAACAGCTCCACGCAGTGGGCAGCTGTCTGGTCGTCGCAGGGAATCAGCGCGACTGGCAAGGAGACAGCCGCTTCGGGATCGAAGCCGTACGGCCGGATGCCGTCCAGGTCGCCCGCAACCACCTGGCCGAGTGCCTTACCGACCCGACCCGAACACACTGGCTCCAGCCGAGCCCCGCCCAAGGGACTCCTTGCGGCGGATTCCTGTGCGGTCCCGCCGCCCTTGATCCCACCGCCGGCGCCTTGTCCGGCCTCATCACCCGAGGTGTGAGCCCCGCTGATGCCGTCGCGATCACTGAACGCCTGCGCACCATCCGGCCAGAACGTCTCGTCAGGGCCGTGCAACAGCGCGACGACAGGTACCAGTCCGATGCGCGGGAACAAGGCCTCAAGGAAATCAGAAGGATCCGCGATGAGGTCCTGCTGTGGACGAACTTCCCAGAGAAGGCGCTCACCGAAACAGGTACCCGCGGCCAGGACCGGGTCATGCTCCTGTCCGCTGCCTGCCTTGAGGGTGCGCCCCTCGAAGTGTGCATCAGAGCTGTAGCGGCCTTCGGCCCCGACGGCGAACCCGTGGCGCGGCGCTTCCGCGAGGGCCGCAGCCCCCGCCGTCGCCTACGCGACATCGGCGTGGATGTCACCGCGGAAGACAAGGCTGCCTTCGACAGTCGGCCCGGCCCTGCCAACGCCGCCATCCGCATGCACTGGCACCACTGAGCGGATCAACGTGAAGAAGCCAGCGCCTGGCTCGAACGCACTACCGCAGCCGACCAGGTCGCTGTCCCATGGGCCGAACAGATCGGCGAACGCCTCTTGGAGCTGTCCCGCTCAGCGGTCGCCCCCTTCTTCACCCTCCTTGGTAGCCGTGTGGCAGAGGGCGCAGGCGATTCCGTCTCTGGCGATCTCCATGGCGGGAGGGTGCACACAGCGGCGGCTTACCGTCTCGGGCTGGCGGGGCGGCCCGCCTGGCGGGCGCCACGGTGAAGATCTGGTGATGGCCTCCCGCTCGGCGGGAAGCACCCCGGATCACGCTTTTTCGCAAGTCACGGGCGAGGTTCCATGGCCGGATGCTCAGCGAAAAGAAGATCGGCCCGAGAGGATGGCCGTACTACCGCCACGGCGTGATGGGCGGCGACGGCCAGCGCCCTGCGGGCACGCCGCTGCGCGCCGCCCAGGACGAAGCCGGTGTTCCGCCCGGGGTCTGGACGGGCCGGGGCTTGGCCGCGGTCGGCCTGGCGGCCGGGGACGTGGTGACCGAGCGGCAGGCCGAGTTGCTCCTGGGGGAGGGCCGGCACCCGGACGCCGACCGGATCGAGCGCGGGCGTCTGGACGAGGGCAAGAGCCCGCCCCAGCACGAACCCGCGCCAACTCGCAGATCATTTACGGGACAGCCTTCAATCATTCAGGGTCAACCGGGTCACATCGGGCATCTCCCAGATCGCCTCCTTGTCATCGGCCCTGGCCAGGCCGCTCTCCACAAGCAGCCGAAACCATCTGTCCCGGTACCGGCCGCGTCGGTCACGGTCCGTGACAATGCCCGGTCCGATCATGGCTGCGACAAGCTGGGGATAGGCTGGCCCGAGGACGAAGCGGTCGAAGAACGTGACGATGTCGTTCGCGAACACCAGGACGTCGATCGTTTCGTCCGGGTGCCTGTACAGGTGGATGTAGTCGTCGCTGTCGCAGTAGTAGACGTCCCCATCGTCCAGGTCCAGCCATATGCCGGAGCCGCACTCGATGTCCTCCGGGGCGCGGTGGCGCTCGCAGCCGATGGTCAGGGGACTGTCCAGCGGGCAGTCCGGAACGGTCGCCCGGACCGCCCACGCGGCCGGGCTCTGGATCTCGTCGGGCTGAAAGAAGCGGAAGTGGTTGGCGCCCAGCCGGGAGAAGAGGCCGAACACCTCGGTGACCCCCTGCGGCAGCTCCAAAACGGGCTCCGGGTTCCTCGTCTCCTCGATGACCACCCCGAAGCCGTGCTCGGCCTCCACCTGCCTGATCAGCCCGAGCTTGGAGCGGATCCGCTCCAGCCCTTCCCGGCGCCCCTCGTCCATCGGACCTCCCCCTGCTCTCGTCATCTCGGCGTGAGGAACAGGGCGGAGCGGGGAGCATACCGAGCCGGGCAGCCGTCCTGCCCGGCATCCACGCAGTGCTCCCCGCCCTGGAGACCGTGCCCGCCGAGCCGGATGTGTGCGCCGCCGACCGTATCGTGCTCACCGGTGACATCACGGCCGGCCCGCAACCGGCCCAGGCCCCCGATCTGCTGACCGATCCCGGTGACCGCGTCACCTGGATCCGCGGCAACGCCGACCGCGAACTCCTCGAACAACGCCGGGGCCCACGCGACACCGCCATTTCCGACCCCATCGCCCCCGGGCCGCCGGGCAACCGCGTGGGGATCACCTCGACCTGCCCGCCCGCCTGCCGGAGAAGCAGCGCCTGCGCATGCGCGGCCCTGGAACGTCATCGCGGCCGCCCGCCCTGGGCGCGCCCGCCGTGGGCAAGAGCGCGCCCGCCCCGGCCGACGCCGCCACCGGTCGCCGCACGCTCGTGCACTCCATGGAGGCGGGCGGGCCCGAGGTCCTCAACCGGGTGCCGGCCGCCCGCGCCCGCGGCGCACTGCACCACCTCATGGACGGCGGGCCCGCCGTCGAGGACGGCGACCGGACCCGCATGATCCGCGTCCTGCCCGAGCTGTCCGCGCTGCCGCCGTGGCTGGACCGCGCCGCCCACCTCGCCCCCGGCCGGGTGCGCCACTGCATCAAGGCCCTGACCCGGCAGGCCGGACACCCGCCGCGGGTGATCACCGACCACCTGCAGTTCATGGGCGCCGACCAGCGCCACGGCCGCCAGTCGCCCTGCGGGCGGGTCTGCGGGATCAGCCGCGAACCGAAGGCGACCGCCGAAGAGACCGGCGCGGCCAGCATCTGCTGCGACCAGCTCCAACCGGGGCAGCGAGCATCGCGAGGGCAAGCGGCCGGCGGTGTCGGATCTGCGGGACGTCGGGCAGATCGAGCAGGACGCCGGCGCGATCACCCTGCTGCACCGCAAGGACGCCTACGAGCCCGCCGGCGCACGCGCCGGCGGGCTCGACTTGGTGGTCACCGGCAAGAACCGCAACGGCGCGGCCCGCACGGGCACCGCCGCGCACCAGCGGCACGTCGCCCGCATCCGGGACATGGCCCGGCAGGACGACCAGATCCCCGCTGCGACGCCTGAACGCTCTCCAGGAAGCCGATCACCGACCCGGCGGCAAAATCCCACCGAGGGGGGTGATCGGCCCTCACAGCCCCGTACACAGATCCACCCGACCCGAGGAACCGGAAGACCGTGCCCGGGCGGAACAAACAGTTCGGCCCGTACGGCGCCCGCGGCGTCAGGGGCCACGAAGCCGTCGCCCGCCGGCTGGACGCCCTGGCCGGCTGCATCGCCACCCCCGTCACCGCCCGGCGCGGCCTGCGCGCCCGCCTGCACTGTCTCATCCGCACCGACCACGCTCGCCAAAGGGCGCGAGACCGGCCTGGCCGTCGCCGGCCGCACCCCGCGCGCCTGGCTGCAGGGCACCCGCTCGCCCTCGGGGAAGAACCCGGAGCGGACCGAGCAGGCGTACCGGACGGTGCGGCGGGAGAACGTCGCCCGCCACCTGCTCGCCCGCCTCGACCGCGAAGGCCGCGGCACCCGCGTGCAGACCCACCCCCTGAACCGGTCCCGGGTCGACCGGCTCCGCCGGCGCGTCATCGAGTACCGCACGCTCACCATCCGGCACTGGGACCGGATCGTGCGGGCCCGGGCGGCCGGCGGCGGCCAGGAGCTGGACGACGCCCGGACCGACCAGGTTGCCGCCCCGGGCTCGCAGTGGGGCCAGTACGAGTACGTCACCAGCACCGGCTTCACGGCTTGAACGTGTCTCGTGGTGCGCAGGCAAGGAGGGACAAAGAAGCGGGTGCGACCTGAGCCCAGGAAGCCTTGCTCCTCCAGGGTGTCCTTGCCGGAAACCTCATCCGTCCTGGTGGGAGCCGGTGTGTGGGGTGGCACGAGACGTCGCGCGCGGTCGTTCGGGCCGGTGCTCCCGCGCGGCTGCCGAGCCTCGTGGCATGATGGCCGACTGTGCTGCTGCGACTGGCCTGTCCGGGCGTGACCAACGTGTTCGCCGTGCTGTGTCTGCTCGCGCTGAGCGATCGGGACAAGGCCGCCGGGATGCTGGCCCCGTGCCTCCGGATCACGGTCCTGGAGCGGCAGCCTGGATGGGGTCATGTCCGCGTGATCGTGTCCCTGCTGTACAGGATGGTCCGGAGGCTGCTGTCCGTCCCGGCGGTGCTGCTGCGCCGTGACACCGCGAAGGACGCCGCACTGCTCGTGCTGCGGCACGAGAACGCCGTCCTGCGCCGTCAGGTCGCCGCCCCGGTCCGCTACGAGTCAGCCGACCGGTTCTGGTTCGCCGCCCTGTCCGTGCCGGTACCCCGGCGACGTCGGCGCGAGGCCTTCCCGGTCACCCCAGGCACCCTGCTCGCCTGGCACCGCGGGCTCGGCGCTGCCAAGTGGGATCACACCGCACGCCGACGCACCGGACGCCCGCCCGAGCGGCAGTCGAGACGCTCGTTCTGCGGCTGGCTCGGGACAGTCCGCGGTGGGGAACAGACGGACCCGAGGGGAGCTGGCCCGACTCGGGCATCGGACCGCCGCCCCGACGGTCTGGGAGATCCTCAACGCCGCGGGCTCCTTGGATGAACGCCCACTGCGAGAGAACCATCGGCAGCATCCGGCGCGAGATGCTCGACCACATCCTGATCGCGGGTGAGGCCCACACCCGCCACGTCCTGGCCGCCTGCCAACGGCACTGCAACGCCCACCGCCCTCACCAGGCCCGTCGCCAACTACCACCTGACGCCAAGGAACGGTCCGACGTCGCAGTGCACGCCCTCGACGTTTGCCGGGTGCGGCGGACCCGGATCCTCGGCGGCATGATCAGCGAATACCGCTACACCGCTTGACCAGCGACGACGACTTTTCGAGCGGCACACGTCAACCGCCGCCGAAAGGGCACCGCCAACACCCTGGCCGCGCTGAAGCCGATCCGCGCCGCCGGCCCCGCCGGCGCCCCGATCCACCTCGTCCTGGACAACCTCTCCGCCCGCACCGGAGCGGACATCCGCCGCTGGGCGGAGAAGGAACAAGGCCGAACTGCGCCTCACCCCGGCCTGCGCCTCCTGGGCCCACCCGATCGAGGCACACGTCGGCCCGCTGCGGCAGTTCACCCTGGCCAACTCGAACCACCGCAGCCACCCCGTGCAGGCCCGGGCCCTGCACCGCTGCTGCCTGCGCCGGCGCAACGCCGACACCCGCCCCCCGACGTGCTCGCCGCCCAGCGCAAGGAACGCGCCCGCATCCGCAGCGAGAAGGACATCCGCTGGGGCGGACGCCTCCTCGCAGCCCGGCCGACCCGGCGCCATGCGGCCACTTGATCTCGCCGTGACTGCTCAGCTGTTTGGGCCCACTGCCGCGCGGCCTGCCTGCTGCGACTCCACCGCCCTCCTCGGCACCAGGACGGCAGGGGTGCTGCGTGCTTCACGCCGCAGCGTGCGGCGTGAAGCAGAAGCCGCAGTCAGAGCGCGGATCGGGACCGCGCCCCCGTGGAACACAGCAGCAGTCGTGGAGAGGAGCCCGATCGTCATCGGGCACGCACCCTTTCTTCCCCCGTTCGGCCCGCCCGGCTCACAGCCCGGGGCGAGCGTTGACGCGTTTCCTCTCCCCCGTACGTGCGCCGTCAGATCCTCCTGCATTCAAACTCATCACTGTCCGGGAGCCACCTATGGCCACGGCCGCGTGCCGATTCCCGCTGTCCGCTGTGCTGCCCGTGCCGCAGCCCGGCCAACCCGGCGAACCCTCACGGTCGTGGTGGATGGCAGGGGGCCATGACCTGCAAAGACCTGCCTGCCCAGCCGCCGCCCGACTGGCCAGGGCATTGCATCGTCGCCGGCCGGGGTCGTTCAACGAAGTGCTGCTAGGCAAACGCGGCGCCCCAGGTAGCCGGCCCGACAATGCCGTCCACGCTCAGGCCCTTGCGCGACTGGAAGCTGCGGCAGGCGGAGTCGGAGCCCGGCCCGTACTGGCCGTCCACGGTGAGGGAGTAGCCGTGCGCGCTGTTCATCCGGTACTGCCAGGTCGCCACGCTGGCGTGCACGAAGGTCGGCGGCTGGCGGAAACTCACCCCGGGGTAAGGCAAGGGCCCGCCACCGGGGTTGACCTCGCCGCTGAGCACCCGGGAGTACAGGTTGCCCGGGCAGTCAGTCGCGTGGTGGTCGCGGTGGCCGGTGATGGCCTGCGCGGCGCCGCCCGACACCCGCAGGCGGTTGATCCCGTAGCGGATGGCGTCGATCAGTCCGGCCGTGATGGTGTCGTAGTTGCTGCTGGTGCCGCCGGTCAGCGCACAGACCGCGTACCAGTCGTCGTTGCCCTGCGTGGTGCCCTGGGCGGCGGTACGGACGTACTCGCCGCGGCCCTGGAAAAGGTAGCCGTGGATGCAGGCGAGGTGGCTGTAGGCGATGTCCGACCAGCTGTTGTGGTCCATGTGGAAGTTCTGGATGCCCCGCACCTGGCTGGCGCAGTCGGCGTGGTTGGCCCTGGCCACCTTCACGGCGTCGACATGATGGACGACCACGCCGCCCTGTTGCGGGGTGATGTTGCTGCTGATGCTCTTCGGCGCCCGGGCGCCCCACTGGGAGCGGGTGATGAACGTGGCCATCAGCTTCTCCCTCCTCGGCCCAGGGCACAACTGACGGTGGCGTTCAACGGCTCGGCGTGGGCACTGCGCGCTGCGCCGGTGCCGTAGACGGCGCCGGCGTGGCGGGGATGCGTGACGATGGGCAGCTCGCGGCTCCCCGCCGGGAGGGGGGTGGCGGCACGCACGGGTCCGGAACATATGACGGGCAGCGCGAGCGCACCGCCGACTGCCGCCAGCAGCGCGGCGCGACGAGATGGGCCGTGGGTCAACGGTCCTCCAGGTGGCGTGAAGTGGGTTCGATTGTCCAGAAATTGTCAGGGCCCCGTCAAGGCGTCGGGAAGGCTCAACCCACCTACAACAACAGGAAGTTGGATGGCACACCGCTCAAAAAAACACCGTCGCAAGCAGCAGCGGTAACGGTTCGCCGGCTGGAAGCCCGGATGATCGAGCCCCTGTCGTACAAGGTGACCCGGAAGTTGCTCCCCCTGCCGTCGTTGCCGCTTTGCGGGGATGCGGCCAAAGACGCTGAGCTTCTCGTCCTGCGCCACGAGAACGCGGTGCTGCGCCGGCAGCCGACCGGCCCGGTCCGCCACGAGCAAGTCGATCGACTCCGGTTCGCTGCCCTCCCCGGCCTGATACCTCGGTGTCGCCGGCGCGAGGTCTTCCCGGCCACTCCGGGCACCCTGCTCGGCCGGCACCCCGCCAATTCGTCGCCGTGAAGTGGGGCCACAGCGCGCGCAGGCGCACCGGTCGGCCGCCGACCGCCACGGCGCTCAAGAACCTCGTACGGGACGGTAAAACGTTCGGGTCTGGCCCGTACCCGGTGGTGACGTTACGTAATCGTCTATGGGAGGAGGATGCGGTGGCGGAGGAGGTCGAAGCCGGCGCGTCCGTGCATCTGCCTCATGATCCTCTTGGTGCGGGTGTTGACTCCTTCGGTGCGGCCGTTGTGGTAGGGCAGGGTGAGGCCGGCGTCCACGGCGGGCCGGTCGCTTTCGAGGCCGTTGGTGAGACTGCGCAGACGGGGCGGGTCGACGGCGCGGGCGGCCGTGATCCACTCGGTGAGTTTCACGTCGTTGCCCTCGGCCGGTTTCAGCAGGGCGGCGAAGCCGCGTACGAGATCGGCGAGTGCGGTTGTCTCTGGGCAGGCCGCGGCGATCTTCGCCAGCAGGGTCGTTTCCTTCGGGCGCAGATTCTCGGGGTCGGTGAGCAGGAGGCGGCTGGCGTGGCGTGGGGTGGTGACGGGGCGGTCGCCTTCTGCGCGGCCCTGGTTGAGGTAGCGGACCAGCAGGTTGGCGCTGCCGGTGTAACCCAGCTCTCGGATCTCTCGCAGCAGTTGGGTGACGGGGATGGCGGGGTCGGCCTGGCGCCGTTCGCGCAGGTGGTCGCGGTAGGGGTCGACGAGCGTGGGCCGGTAGGCGGGGGCGATGCGCAGGGCCTGGGGTTCGGGCATCCGGGCGTGGCGTTTGATGGTGTTGAGGGCCAGGCCCAGGCGGCGGGAGCAGTCGAGCAGGCCGACACCTTGGCCGAGGAGATCGTGGATCTTGTTCCAGCGTTCGCGGGTGGTCTGCTCGCGTACTCCGCCGGGGCGGGGCGGGTTGATGGTGGCCCAGCAGCCGGCGTGGGCACGGACCTCGAGTTGGACTTTTTCGCGGAGATCGCGCCAGAGATGTCATCGGTCGCTGACCTGTACCGCGTCGGGCAGTGCACGGCGGACGGCCTCGGCATAGGTGGCCGAGCCGTCGCGGCACACGACCTCGGCACCAGGGTGTTCGCGCAGCCAGGACTCCAGCGTCGCGGCCTCGCGGTCGGGCAGGACCGCGACGCGCCTGCCGGTCTGGGCATCCGTGATGATCGTGGCGTAGCGGTGGCGGCGGCGTAGGGCGAAATCATCCACGCCGATCACCCGCGGAACCGGCGACGCCGGTACCGGCAGGCGCCGCAGACGGCGTAGCGCGGTGCTGCGGGAGATGGGCAAAGCCGGCAGGCCGGCGAGTCGGGCGGCCGCCCGGCCGCACAACTCCCGCGCCGCCTCGGATATCTGCCCGGCAAAACGCACCGTGCAGCGCTGATGGCGCTCCAGCAGTCCCGGGATCTGCTCGCGGAAGGTCTGTCGCCGGCAGCCCAGGGCCGGACAGGCCAGCCGTCGTACGCGCAGGTGGACGACGACCGGGCGGCCATCGACGGGCACGTCCGCCACCGTCCGGCCGTGATACCTGTGCACCTTCGCCGTCGGCATCCCGCACACCGGACACGGCACTCCGTCCTCCCGGGTGCGGGCCGAGACCACCACCACGTCACCGCCGTCCGCCACGTCCTCCACGACCAACGCCGACAACCCCGAAAACACAGTCGCTATAAGCGAGTTCACATCCATCACGCGACCATGATCACGGACAGCTACCTGGCGTCACCACCGGCTAC
Organism: Streptomyces triticisoli; assembly: GCF_003270085.1. Lineage (GTDB taxonomy): Bacteria > Actinomycetota > Actinomycetes > Streptomycetales > Streptomycetaceae > Streptomyces > Streptomyces triticisoli. The sequence continues at coordinate 79,785 of NZ_QFDQ01000068.1, forward strand.
GGGCCAGACCCGCTTGTTTGACAGACCCCGTGACCGAATACTTCCCGCCACCAGAAGCCGTCCCGCTGTCGGCAACACCTCGGAGGACCCGGTGTCTCCTGACCCCCAGCAACTCATCAGCCGACTACGATCCCTCATCTCGAGCGATCAGGCAGTTGAAGATCTTCGGCGGTATTTCGGCTCGGCCAGCCGCCAGGCGTTGCGTTCTTCACAGGGAGACGGTTCGAACATCTGGCAGGCGGGGGAGACCGGCCGACAGCCGCCAACGTCGTGACTGCCGACGACCTCATCGCGGTGCAGACCCTGTCGGTCACCATCCCTGGAGAAGCTGCCCTGGACCTTTTGGAGGGCGACGTTGGCGGGCAACTGTCCGCACTATTGCACGAAATACCGAACGGCATGGACATGGCCGAAGCTGACGCTGATGACCTTGCCCCCGGGTCGCCGGCTGATGCGGCCTGGCGTCTTCTCACCGACCAGCCCGGAATTGGATGGGTCACCGTCGGCAAGCTCCTTGCTCGCAAGCGCCCACGGCTCCTGCCTGTATACGACCAGGTCGTGCGCTGTCTTCTTGGACGACCTATGCTCCATCCGTAGATCGTGATCTTGCTGGTGTGGTCGTGTGGTCGGGAGTGCTCCAGTTGGTTGTGGCCACGCTTCCGTGATGACTACGGCGTTCGACGTGGGGCGCTGACTGTCGGCGTACGGACTTTTCTGGCCCTGGCAAGATTTCCGTGAAGCTGGGGTGTGCCACCGTGCGCCGGTGACGCCCCGTCACGGGCAGCGGCACTGTCAACGAGTGTGATGACTTCGTACGGATCATGTCTCCGCACCTTGATGCGGTGCGGGTGGAACGAGTGTGGGTGGCGGGCAGCGTGGTCCGCATCGCGGCCCGCACCCGCGAGTTGACGGTGGCGTGTCCGGACTGCGGTCGCGGTTCTGCGCGGGTGCACAGTCGCTATTGCCGCACGCTGGCCGATGTCGCTGTCGGTGGGCGCCCGGTGCTGATCGGGCTGTCGGTGCGGCGGTTGTTCTGTGACAGCCCGGGCTGCGGTCGGCGGACGTTTGCCGAGCAGCTCGAGGGGCTGACGGCGCGCTACCAGCGCCGTAGCCCGCTGCTGCAGCACCTGGTGGAGATGGCCGGGGTGCTACTCGCCGGCCGTGGCGGCGCCCGCCTCCTGCAGATCCTGAAGGTGCCGCTGTCGCGGACAAGCGTGCTGTTCCACTTGATGCGCTTACCGCTTCCGCCAGCAGCGACCCCGCGGGTGCTGGGCGTGGACGACTTCGCGCTGTACGCGGACGTCTACGGAACCCTGCTGGTGGATGCCGACACCCGGTTGCCGATCGAGCTGTGGGCCGGGCGCGACGCCGGGCAGCTGGCCGCCTGGCTGCGGACGCACCCCGGTGTTGAGGTGGTCTGCCGGGACGGCTCGCTGGTCTACCGCCAAGGCATCACCGACGGCGCTCCGGACGCGGTGCAGGTCAGCGACCGCTTCCACCTGTGGCAGGGGCTGTCGAAGCGCATCGGGGATATCGCCGGCGCCCACCGCGGCTGCCTACCCGCCGCAGTACCCGAGCCCGAACCGGCACCTCCACCAGCGAACCCAGCGGGACCGTCCGACCAGGCCGACACCCCAGCCCGCCGCCACGCGAAGCGGCTGTTCGAGGCGGTGCACGCGGTGACCGACACCGGTCGCTCGCTCAACGCCGCAGCCCGCGAGCTGGGCTTGAACCGGCGCACCGTGCGCAAATACGCCCGAGCAGCCACCTGGCAGGAATGTGTACGAACCACCCGGCCCCGCCGGCCCACCAGTCTCGACCCGTACCTGGAGCACCTGCGGCAACGCTGGGAGGAAGGCGAGCACACCGCAACGGTGCTGCACCAGGAACTCGTCGCCAAGGGCTACCGCGGCCACTACCAGCGGATCAAGATGGCCGTCGCGCCGTTGCGTCGGGGCCTACCGATCAACACGCCGCGCGAGCGGCCGCCCTCGCCCCGGGAAGTCGCCCGATGGATCACCACCGCGCCATCCCGGCGCGGCCTGCACGCCGCCGAGGGACTGAGGCGGCTGCTCGAGCACTGCCCGGAACTGGACCGCACCCACGATCTGGTGCGTCAGTTCGCCGCCATGCTCGACGCCCGCGACGCCGCCCCGCTGCCGGACTGGCTCGAGCAACTCACGACCGCCCGCCTTCCGGCCCTGGCCAGCCTGGCCAAAGCCATCCGCGAGGACCAGCCCGCAGTCGTGCAGGGCATCACCACCCCGTTCAACTCCGGCGTCAACGAAGGCCGCATCACCGATCTGAAGCTCCAGAAGCGGATCATGGCCGGACGCGCGGGGGGCCCACTGCTCCGCCACCGCGTCATCCTCATGGCCCTGCTCCGACGCCGCTGCCCGTGACGGGGCGTCACCGGCGCACGGTGGCACATCCCAGCTTCACGGAAATCTTGCCAGGGCCACGTTCACGTGTACGCCGACAGAGGGTGGCCGGGAGCTGGACAGCCTCGGTGACATGGCGGTAGGCCCTCGTGGTTCCGACGCCGAACCCGGCCGCGAGCCGGGCATGGGGGGTGCCCCGGCCGGAGGCTGGGGGAGTGTTGCCCCACCCGCAGGTGGGCGAGTGTCGGCAGGGCCTGGCGGCCGGCGCTCAGGCGCCGCCAACGGGAGCCGATCGCACGGCGGTGCCGCCGCACCTGCTGCGTGAGGAAGCGGAGGGCAGAGCTGGACACGTCGACGCGATGGGGGTCTCCCCTGCTCTGGGGGCACCTCCCAGCGGTAGCCGGGGGAGAAGTCGAGAGCTTGGGGAAGGGTGAACAAGCACGTGAAGCCTCTGGTGGAGACGGTTCTCTTGGTCGAAAACCCATCTACCAGGGGCTTCACCCCGTTGTCAGCCCAACCTCCGAACTCCAGAGGCAGGTTGGAAAGGGATCAGTGTCTGCGCCCCGGCTTGTGGGGGTGATGTCGGGGCATACGGGCTTCACCCGTTCGAGAGGAGCCTGCTCATGCTGGGCATAGTGGCTGCGGCGCTGTTCTTCTTCGCGTTTTTGATCAACGCGGCGGACATCGGCACCAATGATGTGTTCTCTTCGACGAATGTGATGCTGCTGGGACTGACCGCCCTGGCGCTGCATGTGGCGGGGATCGGTGCCGGCCGGGCTTCCAGGAGCCGACGCTGACCCTGGGCCCTGCGCCCGCTGACCCGGCGGCGGGGTGCTCGGGGCAGCGTAAACATCCCGAGCCCCCTTCGTGGCCGGCCTTGCCCGCGGCAGCCGGTCCCCATGAGGCGCCCGCTTATTGATCTTGATCGCGGGCCTGCTGTCGCTCTGCTGCACCGAGTGGCGCGTTCGGCCCGCGGTTCGGGGAGGCCTCGCTCGGGGCCGAGTGGGATGGCGCGGGGGATACATGGGCCGAACGCGCCGTTGGTGTGCGCAGGCCAGGCGGTTCAGTCGGCGGTGCGGCGCGTAAGGCGAGTTCGGTGCTCGGGTGGCGGCAGGTGACCCGCCGGGCGGTCCCATCGGCCCTGCCGCCGGCAGACGGGGCGGGGGACGGAAAACGCCTCCCCCACGTTTCAGCGGTCGGCATCTGCGGGGCGCGTCTCGGCCTGGGTGGCGGTCGTGGGCTCCGGTGCGGCGGGGGCGGTGTAGAAGACCGAGGTGCCCTGATTGGTGCGCTGGGCTTGGCTCTTGGTCACGAGTCCTTCGAGCGTGACGCGGACGACCTTGGTCTTGATGCCGCGCTCGGGATGGGCCTGGCCGAGCGCGGCGGAGATTTCCGCGGCGGAGCGCGGTTGGCTCTGCTCGGCGAGGTGGTGGCGGATGAGGTCGACCAGGGTGGGCCGGGCCGTCTTCGCGGTGCCGGACGCCTTGGCCGCGGACTTCCTGGCGGCGGGCTTCCGTGCCGTCCGCTTGCCGGGCTCGGCGGCCGCTGCCCTCCGGGGAGAGGGCAGGGCGGCACTGTCGGGCCCGGCTGCGGGTTTGGCCGGCGCTGTGGTGATGCCGAGTGCCTGCTGCATGGTCACCAGCACGGGGTGGTCCTGCTGCAGGGCAGTCGACCGCTCCTGGGGAGCGGTGATCTCCGCCCCGATGCGCTCGAGGTCGCCGGTTACCTGGGGTATTGGGGTCTGTACGGTCAACGGCTCTGTCCCGTAATCGGTGGTGGCGTTGTGTGGTGATCACTGGAGGAGGATGCGGTGGCGGAGCAGGGGGAACCCGGCTCG